>JAFSFN010000231.1 GCA_017435185.1 Clostridia bacterium
TACAGGCACAGGTGCTGAAATGGCATTCCAGTGCACAGGCTCGCCCAAAGCAGCAAGCACTGTGTGGAAATATGTCCGCCGCGGCGGTTCAATGTGTGAGCTCGGTTTCTTTGTTGATAACGGCGACACCACATACAATCCTCACCTTGATATCTGCAACAAGGAGATAAAGGTCATCGGCTCTTGGACATATCAGGCAAAAGATTGGATACAGGCATGCGAAGTGCTCAAGGAAGCACAGAAAGACGGTCTGCCCGTTGAAGAGCTTCTGAGCCACAAGTATGCGCTTGCCGACATCAACGAAGCCATGGAAATGAACATCAGCATGAAGGGCTTGAAAATAGTCGTAAAAGGTGAATAAACCAAGCATAACAACAAGATATAAAAAGCTCGTCTTTCACAAAGACGAGCTTCTTTATTGACCGTGAGCCCTAAAGTTCGACAAGACCCTTCCGAAAGGTATGCAAACAGGTAGCTCCTGCCGGGTGACCCTGCGGCACATCAGCACTTCTGCTTAATGCTGCTTCCGTCAAGACCTGACATGGTTCACAAACGCTGATTGCACAGGACTCGGTTATCAACACCCCTTGAAAGCTCCATACTTCACAAGCGCTTGCCTCAAAATAGGATTCGACCCTGCTGTAGCGGATTGCAGGTACAAGGCACCGCTAACTCCCCATCTATCACGGTCAATACCTATTCTAACCCAACTCAATATAAATATGCAAGAAAAACTATAAAAGATTATTCGACATATCGACATTTCGGTTTTCTTATGTTATAATTTTAACGGTTGAAATTTTGATAGAAAGGATTTTGAAATCAATGGTTACATTCAAAATCGACGGAAGAACAGCTACAGTAGCTGAAAACACAACCGTATTGGAAGCAGCTCTTGAGCTTGGCATCAAGATTCCTACGTTGTGTAATCTTAAAGACATCAATAATATCGGCGCATGTCGTATGTGCTTGGTTGAGGATGCAAAGACAGGCAGACTTCAGGCTTCCTGTGCATTGCCCGTAGCAGAAGGCATGGAAATCCTCACAGCCTCACCGAAGGTAATCAGTGCAAGACGCGCAGTTCTTGAGCTTATACTTTCTGACCATGATCGTTCATGTCTCACATGTAAGCGTAACCAGTCCTGTGAATTGCAGGCTCTTTCCAACGAGCTTGGCATCACAGATATTAAGTTTGAAGGCGAGCGTCCCATTCGTACAATCGACGAAGTCTCTCCCTCCATCGTTCGTGATAACAATAAATGTATCCTCTGCCGCCGTTGCGTAGCCGCTTGTGCAAATACGCAGGGTGTTTTTGCTATCGGTATGCAAAACAGAGGCTTTAAGACAGAAGTCGGTTCACCCTTCGGCAAGAGTCTTGCTGATGTTGCCTGCATCAACTGCGGTCAGTGTATCGCTGCATGTCCCACAGGCGCATTGACAGAGAAAGACGCTACGGCTGAAGTTTGGGCAGCTTTGAACGACCCCGAAAAGTTCGTTGTATTCCAGCCCGCTCCCGCAGTTCGTGTTGCTATCGGCGAAGAATTCGGCATGCCCATCGGCACACGCAGCACAGGTAAGATGGTCGCTGCAATGCGTCGTCTCGGTGCGGACAAGGTGTTCGATGTTGACTTCGGTGCTGACCTCACCATCATGGAAGAAGGCACAGAGCTTTTGAACCGCATCAACAACGGCGGTACATTGCCGATGATCACATCTTGCAGCCCCGGTTGGGTCAAGTTCTGCGAACACTTCTACCCCGACTTTATCCCCAACCTCTCCACCTGCAAGAGCCCGAACCAGATGCAGGGTGCTATCACAAAGACATACTATGCAAAGCAAAACGGTCTTGACCCGAAGAACATATTCGTAGTTTCAGTCATGCCCTGCACAGCTAAAAAGTTCGAGATAATCCGCCCCGAAATGGGTCGTGAAGGCTATCGTGATGTTGATGCAAACCTCACAACACGCGAGCTTGCACGCATGATCCGCCAGGCTTCCATCGACTATATAAATCTTCCCGATGAAGATTTCGACGAAATGCTCGGCGAATCCACAGGCGCAGCAGTTATCTTCGGCGTAACAGGCGGTGTTATGGAAGCTGCTCTCCGTACAGTTGCTGATATTCTCACAGGCGAAGACCTTAAAAATATCGAATATCACGATGTGCGCGGCACAGAGGGCATCAAGGAAGCAACAGTTAATGTTGCAGGCAAAGAGCTCAAGCTCGCTATCGTACACGGCACAGCAAACGCTGCACAGCTTCTCGACAAGATCAGAGCCGGCGAAGCTGAATATCACTTCATCGAAGTTATGGGTTGTCCCGGCGGTTGCGTAACAGGCGGCGGTCAGCCCATCGTTGACGCACGCACA
>JAFSFN010000232.1 GCA_017435185.1 Clostridia bacterium
ACATATCTTACAGGCAGCACTTTAAGGCTTGGCAATGAATACCAGTTGTACAAATGCCCATGCCATTTTTCGGCACTTTCTATTGAAGAAAGCATACGCTTTGTACGCAAAAGAAATTCATCACGACCTATAAAGCCCATGTCCATTGCCGTAAGGTTCGCCATGAGACCCATTCCTATATTCGTGGGAGAAGTGTTTCTGACAGCCCCCTTATCAGGGACAGCCTGATAATTATCGGGCGGCAGATATGCTGTTTTCTCATTGCACAATTCCGCAAAGAAACGCCATGTACTTCGTGCTACGCCACGCAGAAACTCCTGCATCTCACGATCCAGTTTTACATCCTTTTCCTTTTTATCTATGCTGAACACAATAAAGGGAGCAAGAATGAATATGGCGGCGAAAAGCGCCGATATGAGCGGCACTTTCCCAAAGAATATGCTCACCGCCATCACAAGCCCCGCAAGCGGACAAATATATAATTTTTTATAGTACTCGATTATTGTTAATGTTTTTCCCGCACTCTGCGATGCGGTCTGCCATTCAAGCAGTTTTTTATGCGATACGAACATACGATATATCGCACGAGTCATCGCATCACCTGTCTGCATCGTCTCATACGGAAGCGTTGAAAGCTGAACTATGCTTCTGAGTATTGTATTTATTCTTTCAATGAACAAGCCGCCTGCATTATAGCGTTCTTTCCTTGACTTAAAGAGCGCAATTATGAACTCGACAAATTCAATTACTATATCTTCCAAAAATGCGGCAAGCGCTATAAGCGCATAAAAGCCCATTCCTATATACGGTATCACAATGACCGTGTACAGAATGCCCGAGCAGAGCATGGTCTTCCTTATGTTTTCAAGCATTTTCCAACGCGACAAAACACTAAGAGGATTCTTTTTCCATGCTCCGTCGGCATTCTTTATATTAAACCACAGATACGGAAGAAGCTGCCAGTCACCACGGATCCATCTGTGACTGCGTTTCCACCACGATATGAATGTTGCAGGCGTTGAATCATAGAGCGCAACATCGCTCATATACCCTGCCCGCAAGAAGGATCCTTCAAGCAGATCGTGGCTTAAAACAGCATTATCCCGTATCCACGGATTTAACGACTCATAAAATACATCTATATTAAATATTCCCTTGCCGCCGAATATACCTTCGGAGAATATATCCTGATAGAACTCGCCCGAAGCCGACGCATATATATCGAGCCCTGCATCAGTCGAATACAGCCTTGCAAAATTACTCTTTGCGGCACTCGATGCAAGTGTTTTCATGTTCGGTACTATCACGCCGTAACCTTTTGTAACAACGCCGTTTTCATTCAACACGGGCTTGTTTAGCGGATGTGCCGCCGCACCTATAAGCTCGCTTAAGCTCTCCTTGGGCAGTACCGTGTCGGCGTCGAGTGTTACGCAATACTTTATATTTTCAGGCAATGGACTGCTTATAATGTTAAACTGCTGCGACTCACCCGTAACAATATATTCCGCAAGTGCCATGAGCGCACCTCTTTTTCGTTCTCTGCCCATGTATATATCATCACTTATCAAAAACTCTCTGTGACGATGCAGAAAATAGAACACATTATCGTCACGGTTCACCGCATATTTTTTATTAAGCGCTTCAGTAAGCTCCCTTGCTTTTTGCAAAAGCTCGATCTCTTGAGAAGTTATCTGCTCCTGTGAATCGGGGAAATCGCTCAATACCGCAAAATAGCAATTATCGAGCGGATTTGCCAGATAATGCGTTTCTATGTTTTCAAGCGCTTCATTAAGGCTCTTTTCATCGGTAATAAGTGTAGGAACGACCACAAGCGTCCTGTTTTCCTCTCCTATGCCGTTCTCCATACTCAATCTGGGTATCATACGGTGTACGCTTCTTTTGACTGCAATACGCACGACAACAAAGTTTGCTATCGTCCATGCAGGGAATATCGAAAGCATACACGGTATAAAGCCGCCCGTTGCTGCAAGGAATACAAGCGGTATCGTGAGTGCTGTCTGTGCCGTTATCAATGACCACAGTTTTTTTTCATGGGTATATTCCCTATATTTTTTATCGGGGCGTATGCTTGTATACAGTTCTGCCTTTCCGTCACCGAAAAGATAGTATCCCACTTGTCCTTTTTCTTCGCCCGCACCTTTTTCTTCGCCCGAAGCGGCAAGCGCAAGGGCTTTTCGTGCTACACTTGTTTCTGCCGCTTTAAGCGAATGTGCCATGCGCTCAACACAGCTTCTGTAATATGCTCGAGATTTTTTGTCCATTGCTCGGTAAGTGGCATCTTCGGACAACTCGTGTTCCACCATGCATATGCGTTCAAACAACGCCTCCATATCGGTCGAATCAAGTAATCTAAGACTGTTTATCGCATTCTGCATGAGCATTGCCGCCCTTGTCTGGCTGCGTCTGTTCTGAATTATGAGCGTTTCTGCGTCAATGTCCATGACTTCCAGATTTGAATGCAGTCTTTCAAGCAAAAGATATTCATTTTTATCAGCAAGCAGAGTCATCAGCCTGTCTAAAAGCGCAGGATTTTTTTCAAGCTCCAATTTCGACAAAAGTGCGTGCTGTCTGTTCATGTCATCACGCAGTTTTATAAGATTTTCAGCCGCCGCATCGGCTCGCTGTATTGAACGCATGGTGTCAATACATTCGTCACTTTCGAGCTTGAGGAGCTTTATAAGCGCCGTTTTGAGCATATACGGCAAAGCCGCAGTCTCACGTATGGTAAGCGGCGTTACGCTTTGATATGCCTCCATGTACAGCTCTATGAGGGATTCGTCAACACGCCCCTCTCTGTGACCTACCATTTCAACGGCAATGGCATATACTCTCGGCAGCAGCAAAAACTCGCCATCCGCACAAGCGGGCAGCTTCATATCCTTTATTTCAGAGACGGCATTAAAAAGCGCAATGAGATTTTTCTCGACAACATAGAAATTGTCGCAAAAAACATCTGCCGCAGGAGAAAACTCTCCTCCACCTTCAAAATGCTCCCTCAATTTTTTATATGCGCTCATAAGCGCACGCTTGTCCTGCAAAAGCTGAAAAAAAGCTCTGTCGCTTCGTCTTGAATGAGGTCGGCTTCTGTTTGCCGCCCTGTGCATCGCACATTCCTTGAGCGCATCCGTTTCAAGCGCTACATCTTTGATTCCCAAATAGGTCCTGTTTGAAAGCATATTTCCCTCTTAACATTGATATTATTAAAATTCGATTATTTGCTGAGATTAGTATTTACGCTTTTTTTGTTTTACAATCGTGCTTTTCAAATATTTATTGACACAAAAGTTTGATAATGTTAGAATCAACTTAATTGTTTGATAAAACAAATGCCCTGACCGGGAACAAGTAAAAATGCACCGCACTTTCAAGAGAGCTGCCGTGTTGGTGCGAGGCAGTAAAGGCGTACATTTTGAATACATCCCGAGAGCACCGTCCCAAACAGTTTTTTCAAACTAAGTAGGCGGCGGCGTGTTCTGCACGTTACAGCAGTTGAGTCATGTACCCGTTGAGGTCGCACGCCGTGAGGCGGCGATAAACTGAGGTGGTAACACGAGTATTTTCTCGTCCTCTGTGCTTTTGGCACAGAGGCTTTTTTATTAACATCACAAAACCGACAGGAGCGAAAACATATGATAATAACTGATTTTTTGGAAAAGAATGCAAGGCTTTACCCCGGCGAGGTATCACTTGTTGAGGTCAATCCTTCCGACGAGACCGACCGTGCCAAAACATGGCGTGAGTTCAACCTCATCGAAAGCATGACGGGTCAGCCCTATCGCCGTGAACTTACATGGCAGAACTTTGACAGGGCGGCAAACCGATTTGCCAATCTGCTTCTCACAAGAGGAGTTAAAAAGGGCGATAAAGTCGGTATATTGCTCATGAACTGCATAGAGTGGCTTCCCATATATTTCGGAATACTCAAAACCGGCGCTTTGGCAGTTCCTCTCAATTTCCGTTATACTTCCGATGAGATTGATTATTGTCTTAAGCTCGCAGAAGTCAGCGTGCTCGTTTTCGGCCCTGAATTTATCGACAGAATGTCACCTATAAAGGATGGTCTTACCGACATACGCCACTATTTCTTTGTCGGCAGTGAAGCGCCTGATTTTGCTGACTCCTACGATGAAATGATAGGCTATTGTTCAACACAGCCCCCCGCTGTTGCAATAGCCGACAACGACGATGCCGCCATCTATTTTTCTTCAGGCACAACAGGCTTCCCCAAGGCGATACTTCACGGTCATCAGGCACTGGTTTCCTCATGCCTCACAGAACAAAACCATCACGGTCAGACGCATGACGATGTATTCCTTTGCATACCGCCTTTGTATCATACAGGCGCAAAGATGCACTGGTTCGGCAGTCTTATCTCGGGCAGTAAGGCAGTTCTGCTTCGCGGCGTAAAGCCCCAGTGGATACTCGAAGTTGCCTCTCATGAAAAGGCTTCCATAGTATGGCTGCTCGTGCCCTGGGCGCAGGATATTCTTGACGCAATAGAAAACGGCACTTTGAAACTTGAAGATTATGACCTTTCAAGATGGCGCCTCATGCATATAGGCGCACAGCCCGTTCCTCCGAGCCTTATCCGCCGTTGGAAGCATTACTTCCCCAATCATGCTTATGACACCAACTACGGCCTGAGCGAATCCATCGGCCCCGGCTGTGTGCATTTGGGCGTTGAAAACATCCACAAAGTCGGTGCAATCGGCAAGCCCGGCTATTTATGGGAAACTAAAATAGTCAACGAAAATGATGAAGAAGTCTCTGTTGAAGAAGTCGGCGAACTCATAGTCAAAGGTCCCGGCGTCATGAAATGCTATTTCAACAACAAAGAGGCTACCGACGAAGTGCTTCACGGTGAATGGCTCTACACCGGTGACATGGCAAAACGTGACGCAGACGGCTTCATATACCTTGTTGACCGTAAGAAAGATGTAATAATCTCGGGCGGCGAAAACATTTATCCCGTCCAGATAGAAGACTTCCTTCGTGCAAACGACAAGATTAAAGATGTGGCAGTAATAGGCCTTCCGCATGAGCGTTTGGGCGAAATAGCCGCCGCCATAATCGAACTTAAAGAAGGTATGACGGCAACGGAAGAAGAAATCGACACATTCTGTCAGGATCTTCCCCGTTATAAGCGTCCTCGCAAAATAATATTCGCAAATATTCCGAGAAACCCCACCGGCAAGATAGAAAAGCCCGTTTTGAGGAGTATATACTGCGGCGACCGTCTGGTCGAAGCACAGACAACAAAATAGTTTAATAAACAGTTTTAACCAAGTAATTCAATTAAACGGAGGAAATAAAATGTTACTAAAGATTGCGCTTGTAGTAGTTTTCTTTGCTACTATGGTAGCGGTCGGCATTATATGCCGCCGCAGAGCAACGGATGTCAACGGGTTTGTTCTTGGCGGAAGAAATATCGGGCCGTGGCTTACTGCTTTTGCTTACGGTACTTCCTATTTTTCCGCCGTTATATTCATCGGTTATTCAGGGCAGTTCGGCTGGAAATTCGGTCTTGCTTCAACCTGGATAGGTATAGGCAACGCCATAATAGGCTCGCTTCTTCCTTGGATAATATTGGGTCGCCGCACAAGGCTCATGACCCAGCACTTTGACAGCAACACCATGCCCGACTTTTTCGGCAAGCGCTTTAACAGCAATGGTTTGAAGATATTGGCCGCCATAATCGTGTTCATATTCCTCATCCCATACACAGCTTCTCTTTACAACGGTCTTTCCAGACTTTTCTCAATGGCGTTCAATATCGACTACACGATATGCATAATCGCCATGGCCATTCTCACCTGCATCTATGTTGTAGCAGGCGGCTATATGGCAACCGCAGTCAACGACTTCATTCAGGGTCTTATAATGCTTGTCGGCATTGTTGCCGTTGTATTCGCAGTTCTCAATCAGCCCCAGGCAGGCGGCTTTATGAACGCAGTAGAAAGCCTTTCTCAAATATCAGCCGACAATATTCCGCAAGGATCTTTAACAACTTTGCTCGGACCTGATGCATTCAACCTGATTTGTGTTATAATACTTACATCATTGGGTACATGGGGCTTGCCTCAGATGGCACACAAGTTCTATGCTATCAAGGATGATAAAGCTATAATAAAAGGAACAGTCATCTCAACCCTGTTTGCTTTGATAGTTGCAGGCGGCTGTTACTTCATCGGCGGCTTCGGCAGACTGTTTGTCGCAGCAGGCGAAGGCGGCAACCCCATTGGCGGATTTGACAACGTCGTTCCCTCAATGCTTTCGGGCATCGGCGACTTGCTTTTGGCAGTTGTTGTTATACTCGTTCTTTCAGCTTCGATGTCAACGCTTTCATCACTTGTGCTCACATCAAGCTCAACTCTCACTCTTGACCTCATAAAAGGAAATATGGTCAAGAACATGAACGAGAAGAAACAGCTTTCAATAATGCGAATACTCGTCCTCGTATTCGTAGCCGTATCCGCAATCATAGCTGTTATACAGGCAAAGGGCGGAATCACTTTCATAGCACAGCTCATGGGCATATCATGGGGCGCTTTGGCAGGCTCATTCCTTGCTCCCTATATGCTCGGTCTCTATTCCAGGAAGATAACCAAGGCTTCCGTATATGTTAACTTCATATTCGCTTCAGCCGTTATGATACTCAACATACTCGCAAAGTCCATCTTCCCCGCATGGCTGCAATCGCCCATAAACTGCGGCGCATTTGTAATGATAGCAGGCTTTGTTATAGTTCCCATTGTATCCCTGTTCACCAAGAAACCCGATGCGGACTTGGTAAACGATGCTTTCTCCTGTGTTTCAAAATGAGAAAGTCCTATTTGTTATCATAAAGGAGTCTTAAAGAAATGAAATCAATAATGCTCGGCAACGAGGCAGTTGCACGCGGTCTTTATGAGGCAGGCTGCACCGTCGTATCCAGCTATCCCGGTACTCCCAGTACCGAAATAACAGAAAACGCCGCAAAGTATGACGAGATCTACTGCGAGTGGGCACCCAACGAAAAAGTAGCAATGGAAGTTGCACACGGCGCATCCATGGGCGGCTGCCGCACAT
>JAFSFN010000233.1 GCA_017435185.1 Clostridia bacterium
GCAAATATTCAACCTTATCCTGAACCGCATATATATAATTGTGGCAATACCGCTTGTAGCAGTAGTAGCCACCATAATAGTGGTGTACAATTTCGTTGAGCCCACTTATACAGCATCAACTACGATATATGTCATCAACAAAACTGACGGCGATATTTCCAGCAGTGACCTTAACGCAGGTCTTGCGCTTACAAACGACTACCAGGAAATTGCCATGAGCAACACCGTTCTTGATGCCGTTGCTCAAGAATTCGGCTATGAATCAAAAGGTTACCTCATGCGCAACTATGACATATCCGTTTCAGCAAAAACAGACACTCGTATAATGAAGATATCCGTCTCGGGAAGAAATAAAACACTCGTTGACGATGTGGCAAATTCTATAGGCCATAACTTCAAAATACGCGCTGTCACTATAATGGATCTTGACAATGTTGAAGTTGTTGACACAGCAAAAGAACCCGTAAACCCCTCAGCGCCCAATAAAATGGGTAGCGTCCTTATATCTGCCGTTGCAGGCTTGGTTCTTGCATTGGCAATAGTGCTTCTTATCGAAGCGCTCAACACCACTATACGCACACCCGAAGATGTTGAAAAAGTCCTCGGCCTGCCTGTACTCGCAAAAATACCGAAAATGGAAGAGGTTGAATAATTATGGGAAACATAATAACTCAATATCACGCAGAGCGTGCAGCATTTAAGGATTCCATAAGAACACTCAGAACAAACATACAATTTGCAGATATAGATAACGGCATCCATTCGCTCGTCATAACCAGCATTATGCCCAGTGAAGGCAAATCTCTGACATCTGTAACACTCGCTATATCAATGACAGAATACGGTAAGCGCACACTTCTTGTTGATGCTGACTGTCGCCGTCCGTCTTTGGCAGGCATGCTTAAACAGCGTCCTTCAGTGGGACTGCCCCAAGTTCTTGCAGGTACAGTTCCTCTCCTTGACGCAATCGTTGCCACAAATCAGGAAGGTCTTTTCTTCCTTGATTCCGAAACACTTGC
Source organism: Clostridia bacterium (assembly GCA_017435185.1). GTDB lineage: Bacteria > Bacillota > Clostridia > Christensenellales > CAG-138 > RGIG3096. The sequence goes on from JAFSFN010000233.1 coordinate 1,020, forward strand.
AAATCCTGTCGAAGTCTTAAGTTCAAAGCGCTGCAGTGACCTCATTGCAGAAATGCGCCAGCATTTCGACATGATAATATTCGATACTCCGCCCCTCTGCTCATTCATTGAAGCAGCAGTTTTGTCTACGAAAGTAGACGGAACTGTGCTCGTAATATCGCCCGGCGTCACAGATTCCGACAAAGCCGTTGAAGCATTGGGACAGCTCAAGAAAGCTAACGCAAAAATACTTGGTGTAGTTTTGAACGGTGTTGCCGATAACTATATAAGCGACTATTACTATCGCCGAAAGAAAGGTCTTAAGAACACGAACCCGGTAATTGCGAAGAAAAGCAAAAAGAAATAAAAACTAAGTATTCTGTAAAACAGCATGGTCGATATACACAATCATATCCTATATGGTCTGGACGACGGCTCGCGCTCGATAAATGAAACCAAAGCGATGCTTCGTGCCGCAAAAGCCGCAGGCGTAAAAACGCTCGTGGCAACGCCGCATGTGCGCAAAGCCCCGCTCAATCCCGATGTAGTGCGACCTCGCTATATAAGAACAGCAGAAATGGCCGAGGCTATAGGTCTCCGTTTTCTGATGGGCGCAGAAGTATTTCACGCCGTAGCGATGGAGATGGACTGTCAAACACTTCTGCATCATTGTATAGAAGGTACAAATACTCTGCTTTTGGAGTTTGCATATGACACACTCCCTCCAAATCTTGACCGAATGATAATCCATCTGCAAAGGCAGGGATTCAACCTCATAATCGCTCATCCCGAGCGCTATGAAGTAATGCAGCGTCATCTGTCGATTCCAAAACGTTTGGTAAAATTGGGATGTGAATTGCAGGTAGATGCAGAAAGTCTAAATGGCGGACTTTTCTCACGCTCCAAAAAATGCGCAAAACAACTTTTGAAAATGAATTTGGTGCACAATATCTCATCCGATGCTCATCAGGTAAGTGATTATAAACAGTTGAAAAAAGCAATGGAAAAGTATGGTCATATGTTGCGCCATTCATATTTCCTCGAAGAATTGTCTTAGAACTCAAAAAGGGATATCCACTTAGGATATCCCTTTTTTATTACCTTGAAATGAGTTCGTATATGCTCTGAAGATCTTCTTTTGAGTAATAGTCTATTATAATCTTCCCGCTGTCTTCCGTACCGTTTATTGTTACCTTTGTATTGAGCTTTTCACGGAAGCGGCGTGTAGCAGCAAGAATTTCAGGGCTCCTCTTGGCAGATGTTTTCTTTTCCTTCTTTTCTTCTTGCTGAGGCTCATTTATGAGCTTTACCATTTGCTCAACATCACGAACAGACAGACCCTTTTCGACAATTTCCTGAGCAATCTGTTCCTGTGTCTTTTCATCTTTAAGTGCTGCCAATGCACGCGCATGCCCTGCCTGAATCTTGCTCTCACGAAGCAAAGTCAGCACAGAGTCTGGCAACGCAAGCAAACGAAGCGAATTTGCGATAGCAGGACGGCTCTTTCCCAATCTTTCAGCAACTTCCTGCTGTGTAAGATCATGTCTCTGCATAAGAAAACGAATAGCCATTGCCTCTTCAACAGGGTTAAGATCTTCACGCTGTATATTTTCTATGAGCGCAACTTCCATGCTTTCGTCATCTGCAAGTTCTTTAATTATAACGGGCACGGTTGAAAGTCCTGCAATATGTGCCGCTCTGAAACGGCGCTCACCTGCAATTATAATGAATCGTCCGCCATTTTTACGCACAACAATAGGTTGCACCATGCCATGACGCTGAATGGATGCGGCAAGTTCACGCAATTTTTCAACATCAAAATCTTTTCGAGGTTGTTCAGCGTTAGTATCTATGAGATGCACATCAACATTCTTTATGCTTTCTGTCAAAACATCAGCATTCGAGCTGAAAAGTATATCAAGTCCTTTTCCGAGGCCCTTTTTCTGCTGCATCATACTCAAAACTCCTTACTCAAGAATTCTTCAGCCAGCGCTTCATATGCTTTTGCGCCTGCACACTTTGGATCATAGAGTGTTATAGGAAGACCGAAACTTGGCGCTTCACCCAAACGAACAGAACGAGGAATTATAGTGGTATAGACTTTATTTTTGAAGAATTTCTTGACTTCAGCAACGACTTGTGCAGAAAGATTTGTCCTTACATCAAACATAGTAAGTACAACTCCCTCGACTTCAAGTTCGGGATTAAGACGATCTCTTATCAGTCTTACGGAATTCATAAGGTCAGAAATGCCCTCAAGTGCATAATACTCACACTGAATAGGTGCAAGCAAAGTATGTGCCGCCGTAAGCGAATTGATAGTGAGCAAGCCGAGTGACGGCGGACAATCAATGAATATGAAATCATACAGTTCATCGACTTCTTTAAGTGCGTTTTTCAAAACTGTTTCACGTGAAACAACACTGACAAGCTCTATTTCCGCACCTGCAAGCTCCTTGCGAGAAGGAACTATGTGCAAATTTTCTGCAACAGTGGTCACGATGGCGTCCTTTATTGTTACGCCGTCTATAAGCACATTATAAATAGAATAAACAGGCTTGTCCTTTTCAACGCCCAAACCGCTTGTTGTGTTGCCCTGAGGGTCTATGTCAACGCAAAGGACTCGTTTCCCTGCCTTTGCAATGCATGCTGCCAAATTTATTGTGGTGGTCGTCTTACCGACGCCGCCTTTCTGATTTGCTACCGCAATTATTTTTGCCACGGTCAACAATACCTCCGTAGATTATCAATACAAAACATATTATAGCCCAATAGCTATGTCAATTCAATATTTGTTTCACGTGAAACATCATTTTATGCGAAGCACAAATATAGTGGGAGTGAGCCCGCCGGCATCCGTTCTTGCTTCGGAAAGCAACTCCAAGTCGTTTCTTTCGCGTATCAGCTTTTTTAGAAGAGTAAACTCCATTGTATACAGTATAGCTATACCATTCTGCTTTACCCATGAATGCATCCTGTCCAATATGCCTCTATACAGTATCTCATTATTTTTATGTGAGCCTACACGGTTGCCAAATGGCAAATTTGATACGAGTTCATCGTATTTGCGTTTTGCTTCAAAACGCAAGCAGTCATTAACAACAAATTTTGCCTTTGCCTCAGCTGCCATAGCATTCTCTCTGGCAATGTCTATAGCCTTATGCGCAATATCAACACCTGTCGAGCCCATTACCGGCTTGAGTTTTTCTCGTTCGATAAGCAAAGTACCGCTTCCACAGCAAGGGTCAAGAACTCTCGCACCGTCCGTAAGATACTCTTTTGCCATTCTGAGCACTGCGGCCGCTGTTGCAGGATTCATAGAAGCAGGGAGTGATCCTTTACGATATGCAAATCGTTCATCACGCACGGTATAGAGCTTTATATATGCATCTGCTGAACCACCGCTATGTATTTCAATGCGTATCTCCACCTCATAATCACTTGGCGAATTCACAAGATATAGTATATTATCTTTTGTTCCTATACTTTCTATTGTGTTTTTTGCATCCAAAAGTTTAGCAAGCGCCTTTGCCTTTTCCGCTCTGTCAACATTGTCGCCCTTTATCTCAATACGGTACGCAAATGTATTTGAGCCGCTATGACATGAGGGAAGCAGCTTTTGCATAAAAGGCACTATGTGCTTTGCAAGCACTTTTGGGTCGGCACTTGTACCGCTTATTACGGGAAAAAGCACCTCGAAGAAACAGCGTGCCTTATATAGAGCATTAATATCCTTCGTTTTAACACGCACCGCATTGCTGAACTGCTTTTCACACTCTGTTCCGAGCGTCGAAAGTTCATCAGCAAGTGATGCACTCAATTTTTCAGGACACCGAATTTCAATTTCATATTCCTCTGTCAAGCCGATAAAAGTATGCTTTTCTGACCTTACAAAGCTCGAAAGTGCCTTGCTCAACGCTTCACATTCTTCTTTATAATGTTTTTCTTCCTGCTCGTTTTCCGCAGGAGCAACCGTATATTGTTTAAGGAATTCCTCAGCTTCCTCGCCACCTGCCGAACCAAGCGCAAGTATTATGGACGGACGAACAAAGCGCACCGTTTCATACTCCAACGCACCTATGAGCATGGGAACAAACCCCTCATTTTTAAGCGCACCTATAAGCCTTGCGGAGTTTTTTCTCATTTTGGCATCCTCGGATGCCATACAATCGAAAATAACCATATCATGCTTCTCAATAAGGCGTTCAAGCTCTTTGGCAAAACGCTTCTTTGCCGCAGCCTTACACAAAAAACCGACCGCTGCCGCATTTCCCTCTGCCATGAGTAGCCATGCCGCTTCAAAAGCAGAATCGGCATCTTTCAAAAGCTCCTGCGAACCGTTGGGGCAGCTCAATATCTCCGCCGCTTCTTCTTTTGTGAGTTTTTTCATTTTTTATCTCCTACAACGCTCATTATAACCGAGAGTACTGCATCAACACCGTCGCCCGGTGAGTCTTTTTCCATTTTCTTTATGTAGCTTTCTCTGTTTTTATAAAGCTCCTGCACTGTTTTTGTTAGCAGTTGTGCATTAATTTTTTCCTGCTCTATTTGAACTGCATAGCCCTTGCGTTCAAAGTATGACGCATTAAGCAACTGGTCACCTCTGCTTGTGCTCTTGGGCAGCGGAATAAGTACTGACGGTTTTTTAAGTGCAAGGAACTCAAATACAGCATTTGCACCTGCCCGCGATACAACTATATCTGTCATAGCAAAGAGGTGGGGAAGTTCATCGCCCGCATACTCATACTGTACATAGCCTTTTTTATTTATGCTCTCATCCACCTTGCCTTTTCCGCAAAGATGGATTATATCGAATGTTTTCAAAAGTTCATCAAGTGCTTCTCTGACAGCATTATTCACTGCCAATGCTCCAAGGCTTCCGCCCATTACAAGCACTACGGGCTTCTGAGAGCCGAGCGAAGTTATTTCAACGCCCTTTTCCCTGTTTCCTTCAAACAAAACGGCTCTCACGGGCGTTCCTGTGTGAATGCCCTTTTCACCTACATATTTTAGCGTATCTTCGAATGTTACGCATACCTTCGTGGCAAAGCGTGCGTTTATCTTGTTTGCAAGACCGGGTGAGTAATCTGATTCATGGGTTATTATAGGCGCGCGTTTGCGTGCGGCCACAACAACAGGCACGCTCACAAATCCACCCTTTGAGAATACAACATCCGGCTTTATAGTCTTTATTATTTTTTTTGCCTGAAACAGACCCTTTACCACACGGAAAGGGTCTGTAAAGTTCTTCAGCGAAAAATATCGCCTGAGCTTGCCTGACGAAATGCTGTGATAATACACACCGTCACATTCGCTCACAAGTTTCTGTTCTATACTGTTCTCAGTACCTATATAATGTACCGAAAAGCCTTTTTCCTTTAATTTGGGGATAAGTGCAATATTGGGCGTAACATGGCCTGCCGTACCGCCGCCTGTCAGCAGAATAGTTTTCTTTTCCATATGGGTCCTTCCAACTATAATATGATGCTGCATTACATAGTATGCTGCAATTTGTAATTTTGATTTAGTTTCAGATATCTCGTTCGCACATTTCTTCGTATGTCTCTCGTCTGACTGCAAGACGCGCCTCACCGTTTTTGACAAAGACCATAGCAGGTCTGGGAATTCTGTTGTAATTGCTTGCCATTGAGTAATTGTATGCGCCCGTTGATGTTACTGCAAGTATATCTCCTGCATGAACTTCACTCAGTTCCACGCCCTCACCAAGCATATCCCCCGATTCACAGCACTTACCGCATACAGTAACAATATTATCCTTCTTTTTATCTGCGCGATTTGCAATTATAAATGTATACTTTGAACCATAGAGCATATATCTCGGATTATCCGTCATACCGCCGTCAACAGAGACATATGTTCTGATATTCGGTATTTCCTTAACACTGCCCACTGTATAAAGCGTTGTTCCGGCAGGGCCGGCTATAGATCTACCCGGTTCAAAGCCCAAATGTATGAGCTTCTTTCCGACTTTTTCCCTATGTGCTTTCACATATGTCAATACCGGCCTTAATATTTCATCATACGAAAGAGGCTTGTCCTCCTCCGTATACTTTATTCCAAACCCGCCGCCAAGCACAAGATCGGTAAAGAAGCAAGCTGTCCTTGCTTCTGTTTCATCAATAAAATCAAGCATTACCCTTGCCGCCTCAACAAAAGGCTCCTGTTCAAATATCTGTGAGCCGATATGACAATGAAACCCTGCAATCTGTATATTCTCAAGAGTTAATGCAAAATCAGTTATATCATCAGCTGCACCTGTCTGTATAGCAGAACCGAACTTTGAATCTATCTGACCGGTTTTAACAAAACTGTGCGTATGTGCGTCAACACCCGGGGTTATGCGCAGAAGCACTTTCTGCACTTTCCCAAGCTCGTCTGCAATCTTATCGATGCGTATGAGTTCTTCCTTATTGTCCACAACAAATCTGCCGACACCGAAGGATATTCCCATTCTTATCTCCTCGTCGGTCTTGTTGTTACCGTGATAATTCACCTTTTCCATTGGAAATGAAGCTGCTTTTGCGGTGCAAAGTTCACCGCCGGAGACCGCATCAAGCCCCAGGCCTTCAGAATCTATTATCCTGCACATTTCCTTTATGCACAGCGCTTTTGAAGCATATGTTATAAGCCCATTTGACTCATAATATTTATCAAGAGCACCCTTAAGCTCTCGACAGCTTGCGCGAACAACATCCTCACTCATAACATAGAGAGGAGTCGAATATTCCTTTGCAAGCTCTACACTGTCAGCTCCTGAAATATACAAATGTCCATTCTTTATTTCATAATCGCCGTAGGTCATAAAAATACCGCCTTAATATGATTCTATACCATTATAAGTATACATTGTTTTACACCAAAAAAATAGCCTTTTAATACAAAAATATAAGCAGCCGCATTTTCACGACTGCTTCTCAGTTTCAAATTGGCAAATCCGTTTTTCTTTGCAAATATGCAGTTAAAAGCGGTATGAACAGCAATTGCAGAATCATTCCCGGAACTGCATTTACAAATGCATTGTTTATAAATATCGTAAATGTAAAAGGTGCTCCTGCACTATCCAGTGCAAGCATCAAAAAGCGTACTGTGCCCCAAACAACACGACCCAAAAGCATTGACAAAATCAGTGAAATATAATAATAGGGGAGTTTTTTGGGGAACATCTTAAAAAATATGCCAAGAAAGAATCCATATGCCGCAAGTTCAAACGCCATACCCACAGCATTCGGATACATTACAGGCAAGAAAAACATTGTACTTCTCAAAAGCGGAGTTATAAAGCCGACTATTGCCGCTGTCGTGCCACCGCATACAACTGCACATACCATTATTGGCAAATGCATAAGCAAAAATGCATTGCCTATCTGCGGTATCATCGTCAGGAACGGCAACACTATACCGAGCGCCGTGAACATACCGGCATAAACTGTTCTTCTGATACTCATTCCTCCCCAAAACAACTCATATTCGCTTGAACAATCTGCTCAACGCCTTGTAAAGCACAAATGTCACTGTACAGTTTATAACAGCTTTTATTGCATTGAACGGAATTATTATCGGAACAAGCATTGCCTTTACCGCATCAACAGGAACACCGTTGAAAAGCGGTGTCATTATAAGATTAAGAGGAATCATAAGAAGAATACTCACAAACGCACCGATGAGCAAACCTGCTACAGCACCTTTACGCGTATGATTTTTTTTATATATAAGACCTGCCACTATAACCAGCCCGCCCGTTGCGATGAAATGCATAACAGCACCCACCCAGCCACTTGAAGCGGAAACAGAGATAGCCTGTATGACACATACTATAAGCGTTATTGCCAGCCCCACTAACGGACCGAACATAAATGTGCCTATAAGAATCGGCACATCTGCCATATCATATTCCAAATATGCGGCAGAGGGAAATATTGGAAAACGAACCAAATACATGAGCACAATGGAAAGTGCCGCAAGCATGGCTGCTTTCACCAAAGTATTTACGGTTATACTTGATTTTTTGTCCATTTTTCCTTTTCTCTCGTATTATTCTATGTCAGGCATTATAACAGGAATATACTCAAGAGTTGCTGCAACAACTCTGTCAGGTTTTTCTTCCTGGATTATGTGACCTGCATTTCTCACAATGCTCACGCTTGCATTCTTCAATGCGGCATGATATATCTCCACCGACTCACGCGGACGCCACTTGTCTTCACTGCCCAAAAGTATCAATACTTCAGCATTCATTGTTCTAAACTTCTTTATAAGTGTCTCATCATCATAGCCCGAGAGTGATAATCTCAAAGCAAGCCTTGCATCAGGGTCGCTTATGGGGCCGTAATATTCTTTAACAAGCTCAGGAGTTATGTTTGTAAGGTCAAAGAATGCATCGGACAATACATTTTCCACTGTTTTAACGCCAAACATGCGGCATGCAAAAACGCCAAGGAAAGGGCTGTCTATAAGTCTTATGGGAAGCGGCATTTCGGGAGTTACGCCGCCGGGACTTATGAGTATTATGCGGCCTATACGCTCAGGATTGGTAAACGCAAGACGCATAACATAAGCACTGCCCATAGAAAAAGCAAGGAAGTGTGAGGACTCTATGCCCATAGCGTCCATAAACAAGCGAATCATCTCCGCCTGTTCTTCTATCGTGTAATTAAACGAATAGGGTCTGTCAGAATAACCGTGACCAAGCAAGTCAACAGCGATAACACGATAATACTTGCTCAAATTCTCAAATATATTGCGCCATGTATAAAGTGACTGGCCCACGGTATGCACCAAAATAAGAGGCTCACCATTGCCTTCTTCTATATAGTGCACCTTAACACGCTCTCCGCCTCTGGAAGAACGCCTGTCATCTTCATTCCTGCCTTTTTTTCTTGGACGAGACAACTCGGCTTCATCATAATCGGTATTAAGAGTAATATCAACATAGCCGCCAATGTGTTCGGAATTTATGAACTTTTTCAACTCAAGCGATAAACTCACCTGTGGACCCCCTTGCACATAAACAAATGATTGTTAATTCATAGTACATTTTTTAGCAAGCGTTTGCAAGCAAGAAACCCCGAAAACTGCCCATTTTTAGCTATATTTTACGGTTTGTTCATTATTGTCACTGTCGCACATTGACGAGTTTTTTTGTGGTATACAATATATGGTGTTTTTCGCTTTTTTGCGCATATTTGTTGAATATCTAATATACCACATTTTATTAGCCTGTTTGCTACTTAGTATAATATACGCTGCTTTTAACAATAATTTATTTTTTATTTGGAAATATTTGACAAACTTAACCTTCCGGTGTTATATTTTAAGCACAAGATTTCGTTTTTGTTTTTAATCAACAGAATTTTGTTTGTTTTTGCCCTTTTTCAGAAATTAGCAACTTGAATCAATTATTTTACAGGAGATGTTTTATGAAAAAATCGCTTTGAAATCCATTGCTTCGTTACTTGTATTATTTATGGGGCTATCATTTTTCGCAATAAAAACAGAAGGACTTGCTTCTTCATATTCTATTGATAC
>JAFSFN010000027.1 GCA_017435185.1 Clostridia bacterium
AGGGCATAGATGCGGCAGTAATAACTCCGATATGCCCCCATTCTTTGACTATGCGACCTATAGTAACATCAAAAGATGCCGATATACGCTTCAAAATGATAAGCGACGGCTTTTTGTCGCTTGACGGAATGTTTTGCGAAAATCTGGAAAGCGGAAGCGAAGTGTGCGTAAGTGCATGTGATGAGCGTGCAAGGTTTATAAGACTTTCCGACAAGAATCTGTTTACTTTGATAAAGAATAAGCTATCATAACCATAATAGATGAGAGAGGTTTTGAAAAATGAAAGCAGCCAGACATGAAATGATATTGGGACTTATAGAAAAGTACAATATAGAAACGCAGGATGAATTGGCAAGAATACTGCGTGAAAAAGGTGTTGCGGTCACACAGGCTACAGTGTCAAGGGACATAAAAGAACTTCGCCTGATAAAAGTGTTGCTTGATGACGGAAAATATAAATACGCAACTGTCGATAAAGCCGAAAGCGGACTGAAAGACAGATTTAACCGCATATTCATGAATTCCGTCATATCAATGGTAAGCTGCGGAAACTTTATAATAATAAAAACCGTGTCGGGCACAGCAAATGCGGCGGCTGAAGCTGTAGACTCAATGAAGTGGCCCGAGATAGCGGGCACTATCGCAGGCGATAATACGATATTCGTAGCGGTAAAAGATGCAAAAAATACGATAGAGCTTGAAAAACGCTTCCAGGCAATGTTGATTTGAGGTTGAGGTTTCATGCTGCGTAGGCTTTATATTGAGAATGTGGCGCTTATACGAAAACTTGAGATAGAGTTTTCGGAAGGCTTTAATGTACTGACCGGTGAGACCGGAGCAGGAAAATCAATAATAATAGACGCTGTTAACCTTGTTTTGGGTGAACGTGCGACAAAAGAACTTATCAAACACGGTGCCGACAAAGCAAAGGTCGTCGCTGTTTTTGATGTGAGCCAAAATAAAACTGCAGATGCAATGCTTTTGGAAGTGGGTATAGAAAAATGCGATGAGCTTATTCTTTCAAGAGAACTTTCAATGCAGGGAAAGAATATGTGCCGCATAAACTCAGTGCCGGTGACGCTTGCGACGCTCAAAAAGGTCTCCGATACACTTGTCGATGTGCATGGTCAGCATGAGCATCAAAAACTCATGGACACAGCTTCGCATATTGAGTTTTTGGACTTATTCAAAGGTGAAGATATAGCGCACGCTAAAGAGGCAGTGAGTGCGCTTTTTGAACATTACTCCACAATAAAGAAGAAAATGCTTTCGGGCTTTATGAGCGAGGCGGAACGCGAACGTGAGATGGATATGCTCTCATTTCAGATAAATGAGATAGAAAGCGCAAAAATAACGGTGGGCGAGACTGAGGAACTCAAAGCAGAACGCAATATGCTGCGTAATGCGGAAAAGATAATGGGTGCAATGGAAAACGCCTACGCTTCGCTTTCGGGCGAGTATGACGCAGTAAGCGCATTGAAAGCATCGGCGCAAGAGCTTTTGTCAATATCACAATATTCAGACGACTATAATGCGCTTTTTGAAAAACTGAACGATATATATTATGCGGCGGAGGATGCGGCCATAGAACTCCGCGAGCTTAAGTTAAACTTTGAGTTTGAACCGTCACGCATAGATATTGTAGAAGAACGAATAGACACGCTTGCTTCGCTCAAACGCAAGTACGGAAACAGCGAAGAGGACATACTTTCATATCTTGAGCAGAGCAGGGCAAGACTTGAACAGCTCAGAAATTCTGCCGAAGAAAATGAAAAATATCGCTCGCAGCTTGAAAACATAAAAACAGACTATCTTTGCGAGTGTGAAAAGCTCACTTTACTCAGAAAAGAAGCGGCAAAAGTGCTTGAAAAAAGCCTGCTTGATGAGCTTGCCCAGCTTGGCATGGAAAAAGCGAGATTCGAGGCAGCGTTTGAACTTTCGGACGAGGAAACGCTCTTACCTGATGGGAGGGACAAGGTCGAATTCATGCTCAGTGCAAACTCGGGCGAAGCTCTAAAACCGCTGGCGCTTGTCGCATCGGGCGGTGAAATGTCAAGAATAATGCTTGCATTCAAAGCCGTCTTTGCTGACAATGACGATATGGACACGCTTATTTTCGACGAAATAGATACGGGCATAAGCGGCAAGGTTGCAGGCATTGTCGGCGACAAAATGAAGAAAATCTCTCAAAATCATCAGGTAATATGCGTCACGCATCTGCCTCAGATAGCGGCGCTTTCGTCAAATCATCATGAAGTGCAAAAGACGGACAATGGCGTTGAGACTGTAGTTGAAGTGAGGTGCCTCGATGATGTTGAGCGTGAAAAGGCCATTGCGAGAATGCTCGGCGGAAATGAATTTGAAGAAACTGCATTACAGCACGCACGACAGCTCATTTCCAAAAAATAATGATTCGGATAAAATCAGCGCAACAGCAAAAGATAAACAGTACGGATAATATTCGTACTGTTTTATTTTTTTCTGGGGGTTCAGCATGCAAAAAGATATTGTAAAGACTGCAAAGAAGATACTCGGAACAGTTCTCTGCCTGTTTGTGATAAGCGTGAATCTGATGCCGCAGATGGAAGTTCTGCGAAACCTTGATGACGAGATAGCACTGAGCGAAGCAGGCGACTTAATGGCTAATCTTAACGGTAATTTACCGATAAGTGTTTATGACACAAAGGGAGTTGCCGTGTCGCAGGATATGTCGCAATCGTTGTCACAAATCGATGAAAGTGATCAGACGCTTGTTATCAAACTGTGCGGCATAACGGTCAAACAGGTTAATGCCGTGAAGCGTGATACTCTCATGCTCATGCCCGGAGGCCAGAGTATCGGTGTTAAACTGCACACCATGGGTGCGCTTGTTGTGGGATTTGGGGATGTTGTGACATATGACGGCAAAAAAGAGCGTCCTGCACATAAGGCAGGGCTTGAAGTCGGAGATATAATAACTGAGATAGACGGACAAAAAATAGCGGGTGCTGAGCATGTTATAAAGCTGTGCAATGTGTCGGAAGGTAAAGCGGTAAAAGTAAAAGTGCTCAGAGATGAAAAAACAATGGAGTTTGAGATATTACCCGGTTTTGATGCGATCGAAAACGAATATAAGCTCGGCCTTTGGGTACGCGACAGCACCGTTGGCATAGGCACGCTCTCTTTTTACAGAATGGATAATAAGGCTTTTGGTGCATTGGGTCATGCGATAACAGATATAGATACAGGCTCACTGTTGATAGCCGAGCAGGGCGAAATCGTACTTGCACAGGTAACGGGCATCAAAAAAGGTGCGGAGGGTGAGCCGGGCGAGCTTTTGGGGGCTTTTTCAAGCATCAGCCGACGATTGGGCTCAATAGAAAAAAACAGCACGCAGGGACTGTATGGTACAGTTTATGAGAATATCTGCTGTGAGCAGTATCCCGATGGGCTTGAAGCGGCATACCATGAAGAAATAAAAGAGGGTGCGGCAACAATACTTTCAACAGTCGATAATAACGGTGTGAAGGAGTATTCGTGCGAGATAATCAAAGTATATCGCCAAAGCGAGCGAGAGGAAAAGGACATGGTTTTGCAGATAACAGATAAACGCCTGCTCGATAAAACGGGCGGTATAGTTCAGGGAATGAGCGGCAGTCCCATTATCCAAAACGGAAAAATAATAGGTGCCGTGACCCATGTGCTTGTCAATGACCCGACAAGAGGATATGGGATATTCATCGAAAATATGCTTGAGGCGGCAGGGTAAGGCAAACTATTTGCCACCAATAAATTATAGGCTTACTTCTACCTGCTTTTTGTATATATTGCAGACAGAAGGAGCTGGGCTTATGCAAATCAACACTAACGCTATTGTGTCCATAACTGAAGCTAATCAGAAAAATTTTCGAGTCACTCGTATTGTAGACAAGAACGATCAGACGGTAATTTTCAAAAACGACCTTCCAAATATATGGTCGTCGATCCGGACAATTCCCCGGTGCCGGAACTGACTGACGATGAGAAAATCGAATTAAGTCTCCTTTTGAGATCGCTTTTTTCGGATTTGGTGATGCAGATTTTATCCTGCCAATGAAGAAAACGCATCAAAAAACTTACAGAAGCTAAAAGTCAAGGCGTGCGATTTTTTGTTGAAAGCGGTATTTTTGCTTGATATAATGCAGTTATATTACAATAGCAGGGGGTGTGTCCTGTGAAACGTAACCATGGTATAGATTTATTGCGAATTATCCTAATGCTGATGGTCCTTGTTTTACATGTCTTAGGTCATGGCGGTGTTTTGGATGCTGCAGTCCCATTGACTGTAA
>JAFSFN010000028.1 GCA_017435185.1 Clostridia bacterium
CTTTGCACTCTCGCTGTGACTTGAGCTGAGCAGGAAGCAATATGACTGCACGTCTCCCCTTCCCACTCGACCTCTGAGCTGATGAAGCTGCGCAAGCCCGAATCTGTCCGCGCTTTCTATTATCATCACCGATGCGTTGGGCACATCAACCCCCACCTCAATAACGGTGGTCGATATAAGCACATCAATATCGCCCTTTGAAAACGCCTCGGTTATAAGCTGTTTTTGAGCAGCATCAGTCTGCCCCGTAAGCAATGCCGTTTTTGCTTTCAGCGTTGATTTAAGCTCTTTATACAATTCAGTAGCAGACTCCACATTTTCCAATGCCTCGGAGCTTTCTATAAGTGGGCATACGATGAATGTCTGATGCCCTGCCTTTGCATTTTTCTCCACGAATTCATACATATCATCTCGTTTGAATTCGGGCACTATCCGTGTTATGACTTTCTTTCTGCCCTTTGGCAATTCATCTATTACAGATATGTCCAAATCTCCGTATATTATGAGCGCAAGCGTTCTGGGTATGGGAGTTGCGCTCATCACAAGCATATGGGGCACGCTTTCCTTGTTTTGCAATAACGCCCTTTGCCGCACACCGAAACGATGCTGCTCATCAACGATGACCATGCCCAAATTGTTAAATTCCGCTTTTGAGAAAAGCAGAGCATGAGTTCCGACTATCACTTTTGCCTGACCATTGCGTATTCTCTCAAACGCTCTGTCACGCTCACTCTTTTTCATACTGCCTGTCAGAAGCACCGCTTCCTCCTCGGAGAAAATCGTCTTTATCCTTTCAAAATGCTGCTGTGCCAATATTTCCGTAGGCGCCATAAGTGCCGCCTGCGTATCGTTTTCGACTGCCGCGTACATGGCGTAAAAAGCAACAGCTGTTTTTCCGCTTCCCACATCGCCCTGTATCAATCTGTTCATAGCCGTTTTTCGACTTATATCAGAGTTTATTTGAGCTATAGCTCTTGCCTGCGCACCTGTCAGCTCAAACGGCAATTTTGCCTTAAAACGCTCATAAAGACCGTCAACGCAAAACGCATACTCTCGCTCGGCACGTTTTACTCCCTGCGACAAAAACATCATTATTCTGAAAAGGAGCATATCTTCAAAAGCAAGTGTTCGCCTCGCCGCTTTTATCTCCTGCACACTCTGGGGCAAATGCATTATACGCACAGCTTCGTTTTTGCTCATAAGCGCATATTTTTTAAGCATTTTTTCGGGAAGCACCTCATCTTGCAAAGTTACCGCCGCAAGCGCTTCTTTAACAAGGTCTGTTATGAGTTTGTTTGTGATTCCCTTTACTGATCCATATACAGGCACTATGCCCGGCAAGCTGTCGCACAGTGCAGGATTTATCATCTTTGTTCCTTTTTTTCCGTCAACACGACCGCAAGCAAAGAAATATCCGCCTTGAGGCACCTGCGATGCACGATAAGTCTGATTGAACCACACAATGTCAAGTTTGTTTCCTCTTGCATCTTCCGTTTTCACGCTTACCATGTTCATATTGCGACGAATATAGTGCACTTTACTACTCGAAACAGCTCTGACTCTCACGACTGCTTCTTCCCCGTTTATAAGCTCATCGGCAAATTTGAGCACCGAAAAATCCTTGTATGATTTCGGGAAAAAATACAGAATATCACGCAAAGAAAAAAGGCCCTGCGCGCCAAGCAAGGCAGCGCGGCGCGGGCCGATTCCTTTTATTTCGCTGAGCTTTCTGTCAAGCATTACTCACTCTACCGAGAACAGATAATAATACAGGGGCTGACCGCCGCTTTGAACCGTTATCTCTGCATCCGGGAATTCTGCCTGAAGTTTTTCTGTAAATGTGTTTGCGGCTTCTTCGGTAACATCTTCACCATAGAGTACAGTCACTGTCGGCTCATCAGGCTGCATAGCGACAAGTTTGCGCATAAGGTCGAGTGATACTTCTTCAATATCAGTGCCGACAACTTCTATCTTATTGTTAAGCAAGCCTATGAGATTTCCCTCTTCAATATGCGTACCGTTGTATGATGTGTTGCGGACAGCATATGTTACAGAGCCTGAGTTTACACCCTCCATTGCCTCTGTCATGTACTGCTCGTTTTCATCGGCAGAAGCACTCTCGTCGTATGAGATAGCCGCTGAGATACCCTGCATTATATTGCGCGAGGGAATGACCTTGACGTTACATTTTGCAAGTTCTGCCGCCTGCTGTGCCGCAAGGATTATGTTGCTGTTGTTTGGCAGAACGATAACATTTCTTGCATTTGCTCTGGTAATTGCATTGCCTATAGTCTCAATACTCGGATTCATTGTCTGACCGCCCGAAATTATTCCCGATGCGCCGAGGTCATTGAATATAGCATCTATACCGCTTCCCGAACTTACCGCAATGAACGCAATCTCTTTTTCGTTCTTTTTCATATCCTCGGCAAGTTGACGATTCTGCTCGCGCATATTTTCAATCTTTATCTTGTCAAGTTCACCGAGCTGCATTGCAAGCTGAAGTATTTTGCCCGGCATATTTGAATGTACATGAACCTTAACAAAACCCGTATCATGTGCAACAACAACCGAGTCACCTATGCTCATAATCTTGTCACGGAAGGCATCAAGTTCCTTCTCGCTGAATGATTCCGATAAATGAATAATGAAAAATTCTGTGCAATAGCCAAACTTTATGTCGTTTACATCTTCAAGGGTTATGTCTGCATTGGACTGTATTTCTTCTTTAGGTGCAACATTTTCATAATCTTCAATGCTCTCGCCGTCAAGAACGAGCTTGAAGCCGCGCAACACTGTCATGAGGCCCTTACCGCCTGAGTCAACAACGCCTGCTTCTTTCAAAACCGGAAGAAGCTCGGGAGTGATTTTTACAGCCTCGTCGCCCGATTCTATCATAACTTCAACGAGCTTGCCAATGTCTGCGCCCTTTTCATAGGCAGTCATTACAGCTTCGCTGAGCATACGGGAAACCGTCAGCATAGTGCCTTCTTTAGGCTTCATAACAGCCTTATATGCACTGGCAGTACCGTTTGAAAGTGCTTTTGCAAATATTTCGGGAGTTACTTCATCTGAAGTACCGATTTCTTTTGAAAAACCACGGAAGATCTGTGAAAGGATAACACCCGAATTACCCCTTGCGCTCTTGAGGGAACCGATAGACGCCGCCTTTGCGACAACTCCCGCACTTACATTATCTGCAAGTGAGCGCAGTTCTTTAGCCGCACCCTGCATGGTCATGGACATATTTGTGCCCGTATCACCGTCAGGAACAGGAAATACATTGAGTGAATCTATGAGTGCCTTGTTCTTTTCAAGCAATGCCGCTCCCATAAGGAACATATCTCTTAAAGCGGCACCGCTTATGCTGTTTATGTTTGCCATACTTCCTCCAATGCCTGTATTATACTTTTATGGATTCAACATGGATGTTTACATTGCGGACTTTGAGACCTGTCATCTCCTCTATCCTGTAACGGACATTCCGTCTTGCGTTTTCTGCAACAGCAGGAAGCGAAACGCCATACATTAAAGTTACATATAAATCAACATCTATGCTTCCGTCCTCACCCGTTGTCGTAACTGCGACACCGCGCTTATTGTTTTCCGAGCCGATAAGCTGGAAGAATGTATCAGATGCCTTCTTCGCACTCATTCCTACAATACCGTAGTTTTCCATTGCTGCATATCCTGCTATGGATGCAAGCAGTTCATCGGACAGAGTGATTTTTCCCAAGTCGTTAACTATGAGTCCCGGCATAATATTTTCCTCCTTTATATATCTATACTATTATTATTGTACCCCAAAACATTAATATCGTCAACACGCCCATTTTTGCCTGTTTCTCTGGGTTTTTTCGATTTCTTGCTTTTCTTTGTGCTTGACTTTGATTTAGTTATTTAGTAAACTAATAAAGCAGTAATTTACTAAAAGGGATGAAGTCAATGGATATACCTACCACCTTAAAACATAAGCCTGTAATAGTTTGTGAGAA
>JAFSFN010000234.1 GCA_017435185.1 Clostridia bacterium
TCAAACTTCTTTACGATAGCCAGGTACATCAACAAGCATGCTACCGCTATCATTATCAAGTATCTGGGATCTTCGACTAACATCGCGAAACCAGTGCTGTTTATAAAATCAAGAACCGCGTCCATTTTGGTCTCCTTTACAGAAATTTAGACTGCAAAAATGCAATTAACCGATGATAACGAGAGCGTCACCGGAGTTAACTGTTGAACCCTTTGCAACGTTAACAGCAACGATTTTGCCATCCTTGGGAGCCAATATCTCGTTTTCCATCTTCATTGCTTCGAGGATAAGGAGAATCTGACCTGCCTTAACCGTATCGCCGGCCTTAACTCTTACATCGAGGATATTGCCGGGCATGGGAGCATTAACGCTTTCCTGACCGCCGCTTGCCTGTGTAGCTGCCTTGGGTGCTGCACTTGCTGCCTGAGGAGCTGCACTTGCTGCCTTGGGAGCTGCTGCGCCGCCCTGTATTTCTTCAACTTCAACTTCGTATGATGTGCCGTTTACATTAACCATGAATTTACGCATTTTAATTTTCCTCCTGCATTTTATGTGCTTTTGTAATTAGATTTTTTTGATACTGTTGATTCTCAGGCCCTTACAATCAGTGCCCATGTATGTTGCTATCGTTGCCGCTATAACTGCGTCAAGCAGCTTACGATCTTCAACATTCACATTGTTTGATACAGCAACGGGAGCCGCTGCAACTTCTGTTTTCTCTTTCTTTGAGAAAACCTTGCAGCACCAGCTCATTATTTTTGTAATTATAATGAGTGCGAACAAACCGATAAACACGGTCGCCACCCCCAATACAACCACAAATGCCGGACTTACATTACCCTTTTCGGCTGTGTCGAGCGCAGCTGTATCAGTTGCTGCCAAAAGCACATTCTCACCTGCTTCAGCTGTAGCAAATGAAACGGTGCAAACGGTAAGCATCAATACAAAAGCAAGCAATACTGCCGAAAACTTCATTGTCTTGTTCATGTTTCTTCCTTTCAAGCTTATCATCTCCTCCAAATTTTTGTTTATGGAACATGGCCAAAACTAACCATTTCTGTAAGCAGAGCTTTGAGAAAAGTCAATTTCTCGAAATCACCCCACTTAATCATATATTTTACAACATTACCTTTTTTACCGCAATACGCCAAAAGTTTTATTTTGTTAAATTGTTGACATTTTTTCTAATTAAAAGCCCCCTTATTCAAACTTTTAGTTAGGGCTTGGTGCTAAACCGTCAAAAAAACTCCGTCTGTATGCACATTCAATACAGGCGGAGCTTTTGTTCAATCTTTCAAAAGCGGTTCTATCACCGCAAGAAAATACTCTGTTATAACCTCCGTATCCTCTTTCATATTTCCCGAAAGCCAAAAATCGACCGTTTCAACAAATGAAGCCGAGATATGATTAACGATGTAATCTTCGGGCAATCGGGAATTTTTCAAAAGACCCTTGTCGGCATATTGCGACAATATCAGTTTTTTGAGATTGCTCTTGAAATACCTTAAGAATATCTCGTTGTTCTCGGATGACAGAAGCCCGAGAATATTCAAATCATTCTCCTGCAAATGCCTCAGGAGATGGAGAAAAACAGAATCAGCCACGCAGCCGCAGGAATAATGATAATGCCCATGCGGAAGCCCCATTGCCGTATCTATTATATGGTCAAACAGTTCCTCACACAGCTCTTTGAGCAGAAAATCCTTTGTTTCAAAATGTGCGTAGAATGTAGTTCTTCCGATGTCTGCAGCATCTATTATCTCCTGTACCGATATCTGATTATAGTTCTTTTTTGCCAAAAGCTCGGTAAACGCATTAAAAATGGCGTCCCTCGTTTTCTTCTGTCTTCTGTCCATAGACTCCTCCCGAACAAATCGCTCTAAATGTTCTGTAACGAACAATGCCGCATATCTGCTCATTGAAAACAATGCACCCTTCCATGCATAATATCGTTAGATACAGAACACTTTGTTTTATACTAAACACATTATACTTTTGTTAAAAAACAAAGTCAACAAAGGAGGCATTATACAATATGCTCAACAAATTCATCGAAAAGCTCACTACCATACCCGCAACGATAATCGGAGGAATTTTCTTGCTCCTCAGTCTTATCGCAAAGGATAAACTTCCCATTGACCCTGCCCTTTTCTCAATTGTCATAAACGGTCTTCCCCTTTTATATTCTGCTGTAAAAAAGCTCATATGCAATTCGGGCATCAGTAAAATATCATCCGCCCTGCTCATAAGCATTGCGATGACAGCCGCCGTTTTAACAGACGACCTGTTTGCGGCAGGCGAAGTTGCTTTCATAATGGCTTTGGGCGAGATACTTGAGGACATGACGACAAACAGAGCCAAGAAAGGGCTCAAAAAGCTCATAGCACTTGCGCCCACACAAGGCAGAATAATAGTTGACGGTCATGAAAAAACGATAGCGGCAAAAGACATTGCCGCAGGCGATATACTGCGCATACTCCCGGGCGAAGCCATTCCCGTTGACGGCATCATAATTAGCGGAGAGACCTCGATAGACCAGTCTGTCGTAACAGGTGAATCGCTTCCTGCCGATAAAAGCATCGGCGATGATGTGTTCTGCGGAACAATCAATCGTTTCGGTTCAATAGACATTAAAGCGACAAAAGTCGGCGAAGACAGCTCACTGCAAAAGCTCATACGCATGGTACAGGACGCGGAAAACAAAAAAGCGCCGATGGCTCGCACCATGGATAAATGGGCAAGCTATCTTGTTCCCGTTGCACTCATTGCGGCAATAGTCACGGGTGTGCTCACCCAAGACATCACTCGGGCAGTAACCACGCTTGTGGTCTTCTGCCCCTGCGCTTTAGTGCTTGCAACTCCCACTGCCATAATGGCTGCCATCGGTCAGGCGACAAAACACGGCGTTATTATTAAATCGGGTGAAGCACTTGAAAAAATGGGCAATGCCGATATCATCGCCTTTGACAAGACAGGCACTCTCACTCACGGTAAACTGTGTGTTTGCGATACTGTTTCTTTTGACGACACGCTTGATCAGTCAGCACTTTTAGCACTTGCGGCATCAGCCGAAAGCAAGAGTGAGCACCCCTTGGGCAAGGCTATAGTTTCGTCGGCAAAAGAAAAAGGACTTAAGCTCATTGAAGCCGATGAATTCAAGATGATAAGCGGCAAAGGCATATCCGCCGCCTGTGACGGCAAAAAGCTGATTATCGGCAACGAAAAGATGTGCGCCGAACACGGCATCATGCTTTCCTCAGAAATTCTTTCACTGCTTGAAACATTCCGTTCACAGGGTAAAGCGTCACTGCTTATTGCACAAAACAGCAAATGCCTCGGTATTATTTCACTTTCAGACACACTGCGTGAAGAATCGAAAGAAATAGTTTCAAAACTCAAGACAATGAACACGGATGTAGTCTTGCTGACAGGAGACAGCAAGAAAACTGCTCAATACTTTGCAAAACAGGCAGGCATCACGAATATCCACGCCGAGCTTCTGCCCGAACACAAAGTAGAGCGCATACTCACGCTTCAGCAGCAAGCTAAAAAGGTTTGCATGGTAGGCGACGGCATAAACGACGCACCTGCGCTCAAAACCGCAAATGTAGGCATTGCAATGGGCAGTATGGGCAGTGACATTGCCGTTGAAGCGGCAGACATTGCATTGATGAGCGACGCTATTTCAAAACTCCCCTATCTCAAGCGTTTATCAACAGCAACCATCGCCACCATAAAACTGAGCATCTCACTTTCAATGATAATAAACATTCTTGCCGTGTTCCTTTCCGCGTCAGGCGTACTGAATCCGACAACCGGCGCGCTGGTACACAACGCAGGCTCATGCTTCGTCGTACTGATAGCGGCATTGCTCTACGACAGAAAGTTTGAGTAAGGGAAAATCCCGCCCGACATGATGGATTTAGCTAAAAAAGGCTCTGACTGCATCGCAATCAGAGTCTTTTTCCCGGTGTACACTACGAAAATGAGTTCACCCGAACTTATTCACGGTTTATTATTATAAATTTCCAAAAATCGACTGTAGAGAAAAGTGAAGAGTGAATAGTTAAAAGTGAAAAAGTAAAAATCGACAAACCTCTGTCGAGATTTGTCGATTTTTGGCTGCGGAACTAGGATTCGAACCTAGACAATACGAGTCAGAGTCGTAGGTGCTACCATTACACAATTCCGCATCATATTAAGTTGGAGTTAAACCTTAATCCCGAAATGCCGTCCGCCCCCGTTATAACACCCGCCTCTTGGCAGGTGGGTGCACTGTGGAGATTTCTGCTTGCCAAGCTCAAAAGAGAAGGCCCTGCATATTCCTTGCCAACGCGTACTCCCGAAGTTAATCTGTGGGTTTATAATCGAAAGCATAACGCACACCGCAGGATTATTGGTGGGATTAGTTGGAATCGAACCAACGACCTCTACGATGTCAACGTAGCGCTCTAACCAGCTGAGCTATAACCCCATAAATTTGCGGTCAGTCAATTCGCACAATCTATTATACATACTTTTTTGGTTTTTGCAAGAGTTTTTATTATTTATATTTTTATGATATAATGTCTTTTGGCTAAAATATTGATTTATCGGAGCAAAAATGAACTACTTTTCCGACGGAAGCACAAAAAACAAGCTCATACTCCTCTCTTTTTTGGACGCATTGGGTATTGAGGTCACAAAAGAACAGATAACAACCGCTGCGGCACTCTATGAGCTGATGCCGTATTTTGAGTTGCAAAATGCAATGTACGAACTTGAGGAAGAAGGTTTTCTCGCCGCAGTTCCGCGTGCATTCGGCACTGCCTACTGCATAACACCCAAGGGCCGTGACACAATATCGGCTTTTTGTGAAACGCTTCCTCTTTCAGACCGTGAAACCATTTATGAAAATGCCGATATGTGCCGTGCCAAGTTCAGAAGTGAAACGCAGTACACCTACCGCATGGAAAAGCTGCCCTCAGGTGCATACAAAGTCATATTGCGTGCCATTGAAGAACACGGCGAACTCTTTTCCGTATCAATGTGTTTTGCCGATTCTCAAAGTGCCAACAAGGCCTGCCAAAGCTGGTCAAAAAATGCACTTGAGATATATTCTGCACTCACAACCTTTTTGTCATAAAAACTCACGCATACTTCGTATATTGTTGGCTTCGGTCTCAACGAGCTTGTTTGCAAGATGCTTGGAATATTCATCAGCATCTCTGTTCTGCGTAAGCGATTTTGATATGTCTATCATGCCGAGCAAACTTCCCTGCATCAGCATTTCGGCCATATGCGACGGTGTTTTGTCTATTTTAAGATTTATCTCCGTTGCGGCATATATCGCCTTTCTTCGCTTTCTGCCTATTGTTCTTGGCACTACTCCCTGTCCCCATAATGCCGCTTTCGCATCTTCCGTTATTGTGTGATATTCGGCATATTGCTCCGCAAGCAGTTTTCTGAAATCAGAAGATTCACAGTGTTTTATCAGTCTGCCTATTATATCTCTTGCAAATTCTGCATTTTGATACACATCAAACAAAAGTTCATTGCTGTCCATAAAAAAAATCACCTCGTGCCTAGTATCGCCACGAGGTGATTCTTCTATGTATTTTATTCTGCACCGCGAATGAGCTTTATCATTCTTGCAGGGTCCTGTGCCGTAAAAACACTGTTTCCCGCCACAAGCACATTTGCACCTGCTTCAATGCACAGTTTGGCTGTTTCGGGGTTTATTCCGCCGTCTATCTCTATATCGACACTGCAGCCGCTTTTGTCTATCATGTTTTTGAGCTGTTGGATTTTTTTAACAACACCGGGTATGAATTTCTGACCGCCAAAACCCGGATTTACACTCATAAGCAATATCATATCGCAATCTTCGATAACACATTCGCATGCGCTTATCGGCGTAGCAGGGTTGAGCACTACTCCTGCTTTCATGCCGCACTGCTTTATCTTCTGCAAAGTACCATGGATATGCTTGTCTGCTTCCGTATGAACAGTGACGATATCGGCACCTGCGTCCGCAAACTGCTCGATATACTTTCTCGGGTCATTAACCATCAAATGTGCATCTATGGGAATATTTGTATATTTTCTTATTGCTTTGCACATCATTGCACCAAAAGTTATCTGCGGCACAAAATTGCCGTCCATAACATCAAGATGTATGTAGTCTGCTCCCCACTCCTGAGTCTTTCGCACAGCCTCACCCATATTGGCAAAATCTGCTGACAAAATAGACGGTGCAACCTTAATCATACTTACGCCTCCAATTTTCTTTTATCTCTGCCAAAAGCAGTTTATATCTTTCGTATCTTGAAACAGATATTTTTCCGTTCTCAAGCAGTTCCTTCACCATGCAGTCAGGCTCTGAAATGTGCAGACACTGCCCAAATCTGCATTTATCCACTGCTTCACGCATTTCCGGATAGAACTTCGCAAGCTCTTCAGGCTCGGTTTCCGACATGTCAAGCAACGAAAATCCCGGCGTATCCA
>JAFSFN010000235.1 GCA_017435185.1 Clostridia bacterium
ATTTAGATTTTGTCAGTTCTTCTGGATGAAAGCAACGATGTCGCCGACCGTCTTTATATTGGGCAACTCATCATCAGGAATCTCTATGTTGTATTCCTGCTCAAGGTCCATTATAAGTTCTACTACATCAAGTGAATCAGCCTTAAGGTCTTCAATCAATCTGGACTGCTCTGTTATGCTTTCAGGTGCGATATCCAACTGAGAAGCAATAGCATTTCTAACATTTTCGAAGTTCATATTTATTAGTCCTTTCAATAAATAAATTGGGTATGATTACACACTATATTGTAGTATTTATGGCTCTAAAAGTCAATCCCCTGTGATTACCATATCATCTATTCCCTGCTCAATAATATGGTTTACATTACCTTCAAAAATCTTTATTGCCTGATTTATAGCAGAAGCAAAGGCTTTTGCATCGGAACTGCCGTGAGCCTTTATTACCGTTTTGTTTACACCCAAAAGCGGAGCTCCGCCATATTCGGAATAGTCGAGCTTCCGCTTGAAATTTCTGAAAGCACGCTTTGATAAAGCCGCACCGATTTTTGAGGTTTTTTTGCTCATCAATTCTTTTTTCAGCATACTCATCATGACATGTGCCAAGCCTTCTGTATGCTTGAGAACAATATTTCCGTCAAATCCGTCGCAGACAAGAACATCGCATTTGTCAGTCAATATATCTCTCGCTTCAATATTGCCTACAAAATTCAGCGATGATTCTTCAAGCAATTTATATGTTGCTTTTGTAAGCTCGTTGCCCTTCTCTGATTCGGCGCCATTATTGAGCAAGCCGATTCGAGGAGCTTTTATGTTATATACGCCTTTGAGATAAGCATCTGCCATAACGGCAAACTGAAGCAGATATGCAGGCTTACAGTCTGTGTTTGCTCCGCAGTCTATCAGCATGACAGAACCATCATTGTGATTCGGGAGAAAAGTACCCAAAGCCGGACGTTTGATTCCTTTTATTCTTTTAATTATAAGAGTGGCGCCCGTAAGCAGAGCTCCTGTGCTGCCTGCACTGATTATGCAGTCTGCTTTGCCGTTTGCAACATCTTCCAATGCACGCACCATGGACGAATCTTTCTTGCGCTTAACAGCAACGGTCGGCGCTTCGTCACATGTAATAATTTCTGTACAGTTGACTGTTTTTACACGTGATTTATCGTATTCGTATTTTTCAAGTTCGGCTAAGATTTCTGATTCTGCGCCGTAAAGTATGACTTCAAATCCATCATACAGTTTTAATGCTTTAACACAGCCCTCAATCACCGCAAAAGGCGCATTGTCGCCGCCAAAAGCATCTACTGCTATTTTCATATTATACCTCCAAAATAAGTCCATAATAATTATACTGACTTTATACAATATGTGCAAGCGGCAAAGAAACACCAATCGAGCATTTTTTCACCAACAACAAAAGCACAGCAATTGCTGTGCTTTTTGCTTTGTGCGTTATAACATTATTAGTTAAGAGCGTCTTTGAAAGCCTTACCTGCTTTGAAAGCGGGAGCCTTGCTCTCAGCGATTTCAATTTCAGCACCTGTCATGGGGTTGTGGCCCTTGCGAGCAGGACGTGTGCGAACTTCGAAAGCACCAAAGCCAACGAGCTGAACCTTATCGCCTTTCTTGAGTGCATCAACGATAGCTGTAAGTGTTGCCGATACTGCCTTTTCTGCATCCTTCTTGGAAAGAGCACTCTTTTCAGCTACTGCTGCGATGAGTTCGGTTTTGTTCATTTTATTTTCCTCCTATGTATTTTTTAACATTTCATGAACTTTTTTGTATTGTACCAAGTATTTATTAATAAAGCAAGCCCCAAATAAGCTATTTTTTTAACTTTTTGACATTTCCCAGTAATTATCCAGCTCATTTAGTGACATATCTCTGATTTCCCGGCCGTCTTTCAGTATCATAGTCTCCATTTTCCCAAATCTGCTGATAAATTTATCAGATGCTTGTCCCAGTATCAACTCGGGATCTTTTTTTAGAAGGCGTGAAACATTAACACATGAAAACAACAAGTCACCAAGTTCTTCGTCTATATTGGTATTGTTCTCTATGGCACTGAGCAGTTCATCAGATTCTTCATTCACTTTTTTAAGCGCGTCAAGTGCATTATCCCAATCAAAACCTACATCGGCCGCTTTCTTTTGAACTTTATAACTTCTCAGAAGCGCAGGGAAACATCTGGGTACCGCCTGGAGAACTTGGGTTTGAGTAGCAAACTTCTTTTCGGCTTTTTTGAGCTGCTCCCAGTTTTTCAAAACTTCATCAACCGAATCAACATTAACTGCAGCAAATACATGCGGATGACGATAAATCAGTTTGGAAACTATACCCGTCGTCACATCACGCATATTAAATTCTCTTTTTTCTTTCTCCAAAGCAGCATGGAAGACTATCTGCAAAAGAAGGTCTCCCAACTCTTCACACATTGCGTCAACATCTTCTCTGTCAATAGCATCAAGTACTTCGTAGCTTTCTTCTATCAGTGTTGAACGCAATGTTTCGTGAGTCTGCTTGATATCCCAAGGACAACCGTTTTTGCCGCGCAGACGGTCAACAACATATATCAAGTCATCCAGGGAATATGTAGTGAGCGACTCGAAAGGTACTTTGGGTACTACAAGCAATGTTGCCGCATGGTATTCTTCGACTCCCTGCCTGTCCGTTTCAAAAAGCGGAATTGTGCGGCACTTATATTCTCCCATTTCTGTCATATAGCAAAAATGCACTTGAAATTCATCGGGATAATATTCCGACAGTTTGAGTTTTACTTCGCTTGCCCTTATCGGAGTATCTATCTCTTCTATACACAACGGTATATTTGTATTTATCTCAAAATCCAGTGCATTTGCTTCCGTTAAAAGTATGTTTGACAATTCAGTATCTGTCGGAAGCGCATTTTTAGCTGCTTCAAAACAGCCTCCCGACGAGAGTTGCGAGATATTGATGCTTTCCTTTTTTGCAGCGGTAGTTATAGCCTTCAAAAGCGAACTTCCCGCTCCCCTGCCTGTTACGGCAAACACAACATCCGTATTTTTCGCCGCTTGCACGAGGCGCTTGGCTATACACGAATTAAGCTCATCAAAATCCTCGCAATTTTCATATAAATCATCCATATCTTCAAAAGCAAGCGCTTCATCTTGTACCCATTTTGATGATGGATGCGCTTTTGTCTGAATAAAAAGACTTTTTGCTGATTTTACCGTATTATAAACGGATATAGAAAGCGTACTCGGGCATCCCAGTGCAGCAATAATTATTTCAGCCATTTTTCCTTCCTCCGTAAAGTACTCGTGTCAGCTTTCTTCCTCCGGGAACCATGGCAAGTTCTTCCCTGCTGAACATTTTAAGTGCAAATATAAGAACAACATATACTATGACTGCTGCACCCACTGCCAATATGGTTGCAGTCGTTTCATGACCTCTTGCTTCAACCGCATTGAACAAAAGTGCACATATGACGCCCATTACTGCCGAAGCGGCTATAGGCTTTACAAACACATCAAACAATTTCACGGACATTTTTGAAAAGCGGATTGCATAAATCATATCAGCAATTCCCGCAAATGCATAGCACACTACAGTTGATACCGCTGCACCCTGTATGTTTATCTGCGGTATGTTCATGAGTATAAGCATCGTTATAAGTTTCAAAATGAAGCCTATAAAAAGGTTTACAACAGGGATAACAGGTTTTCCCATTCCCTGTATTACACCGGTCATGGATTGGACTATAGAGAGAAACAATACGCCCAATGATGCAGTACGCATCAAATCACCTGCTAAAAGAAGCTCTGTTTCGTTAAGCGAAGTGTAAAGCATGCCCATTATCGGCTTTCCGAGTATGAACAAGCCAACTGCACACGGAACACCGATAACAAGCGCCAGTTTAAGACCTAGCCTTGATATGCTCATCATTGAAGAAGCATCTTTTGAAGCTCGTGCCGCACTTATGGCAGGAACAAGACTCATAGCCAGCGACATGGTCAATACACCGGGCATATTTATAAGCGTTGTAACATTTGTTCTCAAAAGCGAATATGCCGTCTGTGATTCTTTGAGCGTAAATCCCAGGTTGAACTGCAATGTTCTTAATATCATCGCACTGTCCAAAATTCCTGTAAGTGGGCTTATTGAAGCACCCAAGGTTATGGGGATTGCTATTGCGAGCAAACTGCGTGTTACATTTGTAAGTTTACTTCCAAGCAACGGTGTTGGAAGTTTTGCAAGTTCATCTATCCTGCGCTTGCTCTTTCTTGCCATAAACCATATAACAACAAGAGCCACAAGTTCTGAAACCGCAACACCTATCAACGCACCCATTGCGGCATATTCAGGGCCATTGGGCAGAAGTGCAAAAGCAAGAGACAATCCGAGAACAAGTTTTATTACCTGTTCAACGACCTGGGAGACGGCCGTTCCCGACATCTGCTGCAGACCCTGCAGATAGCCTCTGTAGGCGCACATGATTGATACAAATAACAGTGCAGGCGACAACGCTCTGAAAGATAACGCCGCTTTCGGATTTGCCGATATATTTGCAAGCATATCCGCTCCAAAGAACATGATAACAGTTGTAACTATACCTATTCCGCACAAAAGTATGAGCGCACGATTAAATACATCTTTAGCTCCGCGATAATCATTGAGCGTTACACGCTCTGCTACAAGTTTTGATATTGCAGTAGGTAAACCTGCTGATGAAATTACCAAAAGCCATGAATAATATGGATATACTACCTCATAATAACTCATGCCCTCCGAACCTATGGTGTTAGCCAGCGGTATACGGAATACTGCACCGATTATCTTTACGATAAGTCCTGCAATTCCCAGTATCGCGGCACCTTTTATGAATGATTGACCCTTACTCTTTTCCATGTAATGATTATCTCCCAATAATATACTGTCGTTTATTATAACAGATTTATTCAAAAATGTTCCATTTAATTAGTAAAAACTATATAATAATGTTATGAGGTGATTAAAATTGGTACTTACTATCGACGGAAAAAAAACAGAAGCAATTCAGGGCAGCAGTATACTTGATGCCATAAACTCCATGTCTGATACAAACGACATGAAAAACGCCACAAAATTAAAAGATCGTCCTTTGGCAGCGAGAATCGGCGGCGAAATATACAGTTTGAATTATACGCCACACCACGACTGCGATATTCATTTGCTTCGCTATGATTCACGAGAGGGCAAGCGTGTATACGAGCGCACTCTTCAGTTTGTTTTTCTTGCGGCTGTAGATGAGCTTTTTCCCAACTCTGAAGTCACCATTGCATATACATTGGGTACTGGCCTATATACCAAAATCCAAAAATCCCCTGCGCTTTGCAGTGCAGATATTGAAGCTATCAAGTCAAAAATGCATGAGATCGTCGATTCTGCAATACCGCTTATAAGAAAACGTCTCCCCATAAACAAAGCAACAGAATACTTTTCATCTAAGCGTCAATTTGACAAAACCGCTCTTTTAAGCTGGCGTCGTTTCAGTTTCTTCGATGTATATTCCATGCAGGATAAATATATGGATTACTATTATGGGGAAATGGCGCCCGATACAGGTTATGCAAAGGTATTTGATCTTTGTGCTATCGATAATGCACTGCTGTTGCTCGTTCCCGATTCCAAAAATCCCGATATTCCTTCAAAATATATTCCTCAACCCAAATTATCTGTGGTTTTCAAAGAGACTGATTACTGGGATTCACTCATGGATTGTTCTACCGTAAGCGAACTTAACGAACATATTCGTAAAGGCACTATAAACGAAATAGTGCGTGTCAATGAAGCTCTGCATGAAAAACGCTATGCAAACATTGCGGATAAAATAGTAGAACGAAAGGCTCGCGCTGTTTTAATCGCAGGTCCCTCATCATCGGGAAAAACAACTTCGGCCAATCGGCTGTCTACTCAGCTTCGTGCACTCGGTCAAAAACCGGTTATGCTCTCAATGGATGATTACTATCTGGACAGAGCTGATATGATACCCGACGAAAACGGCCAATATGATTTTGAACATATCAATACATTGGATATTCCTCGCTTCAATCACGACCTTGCGCTCTTGCTGCACGGCGATGAAGTTGACACTCCGCTGTTTGATTTTACGCGCGGTGCACGAAAAAAGGAATGTCGTACTATAAAATTATGCTCTAACCAACCACTCATTATAGAAGGTATTCATGCATTGAATCCATCATTGCTCA
>JAFSFN010000236.1 GCA_017435185.1 Clostridia bacterium
CAGCGTCGTCACAATACCTGTCACTGTAGAAAAAAACGCTCTCGGTTTTTTGGATATGCAGTTCACGGTAAAATATGACGCCAATGTACTTGAAGGGATAACCATTTCCGTTCCCGATGATTCGCTTTTGGTATATTCTCCCGATATGCGAATTCCCGATATGAAAGAAAAGCCCTTATATGTTTCGGCAGTTATGCAGGATAAGGGCGAAATGCGTATTGCGCTTTCAGGCGGTGATGTTACAGATGAAAACGGCACCAGCTCTGCCCTTGTATTTTCGGGCACAGGAAAACTCGTCGAGTTGACATTCATACTCAAATCAGACATTTCACTTCTTGAAAATGCACTTTCTCAAGTCGAGATATTGCTCGATGAAGATGCTTTCACTCCTTTCATATTCCGTACACCAGACGGTAATGCGTTTCCTCCGTCCAATGTTTTGGTCGAAAACGGCGGTGTGCTTCTGACGGATATTCCTTCACCCGAGAGCATCACCATAACTTCAGACGGTCTTCTGAATCAGACTGTTGAGTTTCTCTCCCCTGTTTCGTTTTCAGCCAATCTGACTTCTTCACAATGTTACTGCATCGACAATACGCAGTGGTATGTAAATGATGAATTGCAAAATAATGTTTTCGGAACTGAGTTCACATTCACACCCTCAACGTCAGGCACTTACAGCATAACGGCACGCAACGGTTCGGCAGTGTCAAACGAGATCAAGATAACAGTCGAAGCAGCAACAATCGTCACACCTACACCTGCAGGCTCAGAGTATAACGGTTTCACCTACACGATATCCAATGGTGCCGCTACTATCACAGGTTATATCGGCACAGACAAAGAAATCGTTATTCCTTCCTCAATAAAAGGAGTTACGGTCATGAAAATAGGCTCGGGCGCTTTTAAGGACCGCACCGACCTTATAAAAATCGAAATACCTTTCGGTGTTGCCGATATCGAGGCCGAAGCATTCTCGGGCTGCAGCCTTCTCACAAGCATCACTCTTCCTCAAAGTGTGAGCTTCATTCAAGAAAAAGCATTTGCAAAATGCACAAATCTTGAACGTGTCGATTTGCTCAATTCATTCGTCTGGTTATCCAAAAACGCATTTGACGGCTGCGAAAAACTCAATGCCGTATATTGCTACAGTGAGCCCCCCTTCCTCATTGAAGACGATGCTTTCAGCGGTACCGCTCAAGATTTCACCATCTATTACAGAAGTGATTTTTCAAATGTTTGGGCTCCCCACGGCGAAACAGAGTTTGCGGGATATCCCATCAAAATTTTCGATATCGACCGCCTGCTCCTCACCGCACAAAGCACCTACACCGTTGAGCACGGTATGCTTCTCGGCGTAAAGGCGAAAACCGACCTTTCCACCCTGCTCACCAATTTCATCGGCGGCAACATCAGTGTTGCAGACAAAGCAGGCAAAGTTATCGACATTAACGCTAATGTCGGAACTGCCTACATTGTCCGTCTTACAAACGGTGATGAAGTGCTTGATGAACTTACCATTGTAGTATCCGGCGACATAAACGGCGACGCCGCGATAAATTCAAGAGATATAGCCTCAATTCAAAAGCATATACTCGGCACCACTTCTCTTGAAACAGTTTTTGCCAAAGCTGCAGACTCCAACAACGATGACAGAATCAACTCTCGAGACATAAGCACATTGCAAAAAACAATTCTCAGCAATTAGCGCCACGTTCTTTCTCCCGAGTGTCAAAAAAGGCACTCGGGCTTTTTTTATATGACTTCAAAATCCGTTTACCTGAACTGAATAATGTTGTATAATGATTGGTAACATTTGAATCGGAGGTATGTTTATGGTAAATCCCGATAGAGTGGCATTCACGCTGTTTGGAAAAGATGTATACTGGTACGGCATAATAATCGCCGTCGGCATTGTACTTGCAATATTTTTGGCATCAAAGGAAAGCAAGCGCAAAAAGCTTCCTGCAGATACAATCGTAGATCTTGCACTTATCGCCATTCCCTGCGGAGTTATCGGCGCAAGGCTCTACTATGTTCTGTGCGAACTTGACCATTATATAGATAATCCCATAAGTATGCTCTATATATGGGAAGGCGGCCTTGCTATTTACGGTGCAATAATCGCCGGCGTTATCGCCGCCATAGTATATTCCATTGTGAAAAAGCAAAGTTTCCTGCGGATTGCCGACTGTGTTGTACCCGGTCTTGTTCTCGCCCAAGGCCTTGGTCGTTGGGGCAACTTCTTCAATCAGGAAGCATTCGGACTGCCCGTGGGTGAAAACCTTGCATGGTTTCCCCTTGCAGTACGCATAGACGGCTATCACACATTCAACGGCGCAGAATGTCTTGAGCCGTATCACTTAGCAACATTTTTCTATGAATCAATGTGGTGTATTCTCATATTCATTTTGATATGGTCATTGCGAAAGAAATTCAAGCATGACGGCGACGCTGTGCTGACATATGCGCTTCTCTACTCATTTGAAAGAGCGATCGTCGAAGGTTTGCGCGGTGACAGCCTGTATTTGGGCGGCACCGATATCCGAATCAGCCAGCTTCTGAGCGCCATAGTTTTCCTGGCAGTTCTCTCATTCTTCATAATAAGAGCTATAAAAGAAAAGAAAGCAGGATATTTGATGTGGCCGAAGATAGCCGCAGAAGCAGCGGTCGAAGTTGAAGCCGATGAAGCATTCGAAGCCGATGAAACACTCGATGCTCAGGAAAGCGATATAAGTTCTGAAATTTCGGAGGAAAACAAATGAATACCAATATGCGAAACCTTACGATGATGACTGATCTGTATCAGCTCACGATGATGTATGGCTATTATAAACACGGCATGGCAAAAAACGAAGCCGTATTCGACCTGTTCTTCCGCTCAACAAGGGAGCACAGCGCATATGCCGTTATGGCAGGTACCGAATCAGTTGTTGACTATATAAACAATCTTCACTTTTCTCAGGAAGATATTGCATATCTGCGTTCACTCAATCTGTTTGACGAGGAATTTCTTTCCGTACTCGCATCCTTGCGTTTCACGGGCGAAATATACGGCATGGAAGAAGGAACTGTAGTTTTTCCCTATGAGCCCCTCATCAGAGTTAAAGCGCCTATAATGGAAGCACAGCTCATTGAAACAGCGATGCTTAACCTTGTAAACCACCAAACACTCATCGCCACAAAAGCAAGCCGTGTGTGCTATGCCGCCCAGGGCGATAATGTGCTCGAATTCGGTCTGCGTCGTGCCCAGGGTCCCGATGCAGGCATACTCGGCGCACGAGCGGCTATAATCGGCGGCTGTTCGTCAACA
>JAFSFN010000237.1 GCA_017435185.1 Clostridia bacterium
ATCGCAATCACAGTCAACAGACAGATTATTTGCGACATTTATATAAACTATATTTTCCCTGCCTTTATATTCCATTACGGATTTGCAAGCATCGGCCATTGATTCAAGGAATGAATCATGGTCTCCCTCAAAAGCAACCTTAAGGTCATCACTTGTGCCTGCCGTATGTATCCATATCTTGCCTCTGTCGGACGCAATACCTATAGACATATTTTTAAGAGCACCACCAAAACCGCCCATTAAATGACCTTTGAAGTGTGAAAGCATAAGCAACGAATCATACTTATCAAGGTGTGTACCTACAAAGTTCTCTTCAAGATGAATACCTCCGCTTACTTTCAACGGCATTTCGCCCTCCTCATCCATTATGTCGCAGGGCGCAATATCAAAGAAGCCGTGGTCCTTTATTGCTTGCCAATGGTCGGCAGATGATTTGCGCTTACCCTTATAGGCTGTATTACATTCGACTATGGTGCCGTCAAGGCTTTTTACAAGCGGTGCAATGAGGGATGGTTTGAGAAAGTTGTGCCCGCCCGGTTCACCTGTGGAAATTTTTACCCCAGTCTTGCCTTTTAAGGACACTCCAAGCGCATTATATATTTTCATCAATCCTTGCGAAGAAATATCTTTCGTGAAATAAACCTTTGATTTCATATGTTTTCTCCTTTCAGTTTTATATATCTTGACAGCCTACCTGCTGCCGCAAATGCCAGTGCGATTTTTATTATATCGGGAACAATGAATGGCAGCACACACATTGAAAAAGCAGACCAAAGCCCTTGCTCTTTCGGCATTGAATATACCGTCATAAACTGTACAGTACCCAAAGCATAGCACACAACAAGCCCTAAAGCTATTGCCGCCACCCGAACAAACAGGCGTTCACCAAAAAAATGTGTAATTAGCCAATACAAAATTGCCATAGCAACAAAGCCGAATATATAGCCACCCGTCGGTCCGAAAAGCACACCTATGCCGCCGGTGAAATTTGAAAACACGGGAAGTCCGACCGCGCCCAGCACTATATATAATACTATCGCAAACAAGCCGTATTTTCCACCCAATATTGTCAATGCCGCAAAGACGGCGAATGATTGAAGCGTAAACGGTACTGTCGCAGGGACGGCTATCCATGAACATATAGCAATGACTACCGCAAAAAGCGCAGTATATGTCATGCGTTTTATTTTGTCAGTATTTTTTGCCATTCTTCCCCCAATGCAAAAGAAAAAGCGAGACCGATTGGTCTCGCTTTAGTTCATTATTCAACCGATTTGAGTGACTCGATCATCGGTATCTTCTTAATCTTGCCGTTCATGAACAGATTAACTATCATTGTGAACGCAAATGTCATACCGAACGAGATCAGGAAGCTCCACGGCGAGATATAATCACCATACATGATACCCGACTGCTCGATGCTGGTCAATATGATACGGTGCAGACCGATACCTGCCACAAGACCTATCAAGCCGCCGATAAATGTAAGTATAAGATTCTCTCTGTATACCGTAACGGCAATTTCCTTATCGTAGAAGCCCAATACCTTGAATGTTGCAATCTCACGCAG
Source organism: Clostridia bacterium (assembly GCA_017435185.1). Classification (GTDB taxonomy): domain Bacteria; phylum Bacillota; class Clostridia; order Christensenellales; family CAG-138; genus RGIG3096. The sequence continues at coordinate 1,571 of JAFSFN010000237.1, forward strand.
GCGCTCACTTATATTGATGTTGGTCAAGTTGTAGAGAACTACCAGCGCAAGCAATGCAGCGCAGGCAATTATCAGAACAACTATTGCGTTAAGACTGCTTATAGTGTCTTCAAATTTAGTTGCAGTATCCGTGAAGAATGCGACCGAAGCAACTATGCCGTCCTTCTTCATGAGCTCGTTACCTATGCGGTTCTCAATCTCTGATGAAGTCTGCGAGAACTTGACAAACAAGCTATTCTCGCCGGTTCTGAGATTGAATACTTCTTTATAATACTGCGGCGAGATGTATGCAAAGTGATATACATACTGCTCGGTTATTCCCGCAACCGTAACCTTTCTTGTAACACCGTCGCCATTGTTAAGCGAGACAGTGTCTCCTACCTTAACATTTCCGAGTTCCTTTGCCAGTTTTTCGGTTATTACGATACCGCTTTCAGGAACTTCAAATTCTACCTTTGTACCACGGTTACGCAATGTGATATAGTCTGTGAACTTTTCAAGGTCATCGGCAGCTATGAGCGTTACAGACAGGCTGTCACCGTCTGTCTGAACGGAAGCATTTATCTGTGTGCCTATCATGACATCTTCAACTTCTTCATAAGCAAGTATCTCGTTGATGACCTTTTGTTTGTCAGTGTCTTCAACTGTAGGATCAAACTTTACAGCAAGATGATACTTGAATATTTCAGAGAACTGGCGATTTACTATCTGGCTTATGGAGTCATTCAATCCGAAGCCTGCAACAAGCAGTGCCGAACAGCCTATAACACCGATTATAGCCATGAAGAAACGCTTTTTGTACATGAAGATATTTCTGCATGTGAGCTTCTGGCTGTAATCGAGCTTCGACCACAGTGCAGGTATCTTTTCAAGGAATATCGGCTTGCCCTGTTTTGCAACCTTGGGACGCATGAGCGACGATGCGTTCTCCTGAAGCGCCTTTCGGCAAGCAACATATGCCGCCGCAACGGTTATTGCCGCCGCCGCAAGTGTTCCGATTATCATTATGGGCAACTGCGATACTCTTATCATATCGGGCAATGCATACATCATTCTCCATGTATTGAATATGGACACGGGGAATACTTCAACACCCACCGCGGCACCTGCTGCACCGCCGAGTATGCTTGCAACTGCCGCATAGCCCATGTACTTGCCTGCTATGCTTGCATTACTGTAACCCAAAGCCTTATATGTACCCATGATGAGACGCTGTTCGTCTACCATACGAGTCATCGTTGTATAACATACAAGTGCTGCAACAAGGAAGAATATTACAGGGAATATGGTTGCAAGAGCATCCATTCTGTCAGCAGTCATTTCATAGTCCACATAGCTGTAAAGCATATTTCTGTCAAGGATATACCATGTGGGCTCGGAAATTCTGTCTATCTCCTGCTGTGCACGAACGACCTGTTCACGACCGTCTTCAAGTTGCTGTTCGCCCTCTGTCTTCTTTGTCTCAAATTCTGCCTTTGCTGCTTCATATTCTACCCAGCCTGCATCTATTTCAGCCTGTGCCTCTGCAAATTGTCTGTTTGCCTGGGACTGTTGTGTGTTAAGACCGCTCTTTGCATCTGCGAGCTGTTGTTTTGCATCTTCAAGTTGCTTCGCGGAATCGTCAAGCGTTTTCTTTGCAGTATCCATTTGCTGTTGAACAAGCCTGTTCATAGAGTCTACGGTATCCGCAGTTTCGTTGCCTAAAGCTACTATTTCTTCAAGCCACTGTATAGCCGCTTCCAATTCCGTCTTAACTATATATGACATCTCCGGGTCATTTGCAAGCTGTTTGCGAATCTCCGATATCTGAGCATTCGTTCTTGATTTAAGTTTATTAAGCTGTGACGATGTTTCATCAAGCTCTGCAATGGCATCACCATATTCAACCATTGCGTTATTGTATTCTATGACACCTTCATCATACTGCTTCTGTGCCGCAGCAAGTTCCGCCTCACCTTGCATTATCTGCTTCTCAGCATCAAGTATTTGTGCTTCGGCATTCTTTTTCTCTGTATCGAGAGTTGCCTGCGCTTCTGAAAGTTGCTGCAATGCTGCATCGAGCTGTGCCTGGCCATCTTTTATCTGTGTGTTGAATTCCTTTTCGCCACTTTCAAGCTCCTCTTTTGCCTTGTCGAGTTCCTTCTGTGCAAGCGCCTTGATTTCTTCAAGTCTTATTCCCGCTCTGTCACCGCCAAGGTTTTCCAAGGTAGCTGAAACACGCTCGACTATTTTTGCATAGTCAGCGGAATAACAGTTTTCTGCTTTTGCACCGTCGATTATAACGAGTGCTTCGGTGTATATCTCTTCATATGTGCCGCCTACGAACTTGAAGTCGCTCTCGGGAACCATCATGAAGTAATCGACCTTACCGCTTCCGATTTCTGATGAGCCCTTATCCATAGTGAGATACATAGGCGAATCAGCAATACCTACAACAGTATATGTATCGGTTTTGAGAGTATCGGTTATCGGGTCTGTCTTGCCTGAAGAAACAGTGAATTTACTGCCTATTTCCAGACCGCTCGACATAACATTGGTTCTTTCGATTATACATTCACCGCTCTTCTCGGGATAACGACCCTCTACTATCAGCGGTCTGTTTATAAACTCCGTATTTTCACTGCTCACATCAGCAGGAAGTGAATGAACGGTAAAAACCTTTTCCAAAGTACCTATTGTAGTTACGACATCAACAAAGTAAGCGCCCTTTACATACTGAACGCCATCTACATTGCATATTGCATCAAGGTCATCCTCAGTCAGACCGAATGTGGAAAGAACACGCAGATCCATAAGATTCTGCTGATCGTAATAGATATCGGATGTGTTCTTCATGTTCGGAGCGACCGCCTTGATGCCCGCAAAAACACCGACGCCGACGGCAACTATCAAGAATATTGAAAGGAATCGCGCAAAAGTTTTCGTAACCTCACGCAACGAGTCCTTCAGCAAAGCTTTTTTCATGCTCTTGAGCCCTTCCTTACGCCGCTACTCTAAACAGCGTATCTTCTTTATCTCAGTATTCGATCAAATCTACATCAAGCGGATTCTCATTTATTTCCATGGATTCGATTTTACCGCTCTTAACCTTTATGACTTTATCACCCATTGCAGTCAGTGCAAGGTTATGGGTTATAACAACTACCGTCATGCCCGTCTTGCGTGATGTTTCCTGCAAAAGTTTCAATATCGCCTTACCGGTCTTGTAGTCGAGTGCGCCTGTAGGCTCGTCGCACAAAAGCAGTTTGGGATTCTTTGCAAGTGCTCTTGCAATAGCAACTCTCTGCTGTTCACCGCCCGACAACTGCGCAGGCAGGTTGTGCTTTCTTTCTTCAAGGCCGACATCTATTATGGTCTGCTCTGCATCAAGCGGATTTTTGCATATCTGCGTTGCGAGCTGAACATTTTCCAGTGCGTTGAGGTTCTGTACCAGATTGTAGAACTGGAAGACGAAACCTACATCGTATCTGCGGTATGAGATGAGCTGCTTATCGTTATACTTACTTATTTCATTGCCATCAACGAATATGCGGCCGCTTGACAAGCTGTCCATACCGCCGAGAATATTGAGGATGGTACTCTTACCTGCGCCGCTGGCACCGGCAATAATTACGAACTCACCCTTTGATATCGAGAAATCTACACCACCGAGTGCTTCAATCTCAACTTCACCCATGCGGTAGATCTTTTTTACATTTTCAAAGCGGATATAACCTTCTTCTCCGACATTTTTATTCTGCTTGGAAGTCTTTTCTTCTCTTCTCTTCTCAAACTTTTCCTTCTTTGCCGAACTTATCTTTTCAGCCTTTTCGCTTCTTTTATCTTCAAAACGCTTTTTTTCATTCCTGCGCTTTTTTGAAGACTCGAAGTCGATTTTATCTTCGGGCGCTACTACATGCTTCCTGCTACGGTTTGCACGAATCGCCTTTTCCTCATTTTCACGCTGTTTTTCGATGTCATCAAAATCGTTTTTTGATGCACTCTCATCAGAACCCTCAATTTCTTGGGGTTCTTCATCACTGTCTTCGCCGATTAATTCCTTAAACTCTTCAAAGGCTTCGACTGCCTCATCGTCGAACTCCTCAACATCTTCTTCCAAGACCGATTCTTCAATCTCTTCTTCAAGCAGTTCGAGCATTCCTTCCTGTTCGGATTTTGAGTTTTTGTTTCTGTTGTCCATGCTATTCTCCTTTGACTTGCTCAAAGTCTAAATTTCAGTGTGCGCTGTATCGCACAACATAAATGAACCGACACTATCGTCATCGCTCATAATACATGCAGCTATAATAAGCCCATGTTTGTTTTCAATCAATCGAAACCGACAGCCGCAAAGCGAAGTTTTGACATTGAGTTTTTCATCTATCTCAAAATTCGCCTCGCGCATTGGGAAAGAAAATCCTACTCCCAACGCTTTTATATAGCTTTCCTTAAGCGTCCATAATCTGAAAAACGCCCGGTTCCTGTCCGTCGAGTTTGCTATATATCTGAACTCTTTGTCACTGCACACACGTTTGGCAACCGCCTCGGAAAAGCCCCTTATATTCTCGGCATCGACGCCGATACGGCATGGAGCTATACCTACTGCAACTGCACCGCTGCAATGAGTTACGCTGTAAAACACTTGAGGAAAAGCCGAAACATACGGCTTTCCCCAGTCGTTTTTCTTTATTTTTTGTTGTTCATACACCATGCCCGTCTCACGGTACAGTGCATATGACAGCAATCTTTTTGCTGTCTCATGCTGCTCCTTTTTGTCGTTAAAGGAACCGCAAAGAGTAAATATCACAGCTTCATCTTGCCGCGGATATACTCGTCGATGCTGCCGACAGTATCAAGCTGACGGAGATCACGCTCGGGTATCTCTATGCCGAGTTCGCTCTCAAGTTTTCCGATAAGGCTGATGAAGTCGTATGAATTCATGTTGAGGTCGGAAATAACATTGGTTTCGGGAGTTATTTCGCTTTCGGGAACATCAACATACTCAAGAAGTGCTTTTCTGATTACATTAAACATTTTTACTCTCCTTTTTCAAACATAAATCTCTTTATTTTTTTTGTTGTTGTCTTTTCAAATTCAGTCATACGCAAATGCACCTTATTTATGTGCTTATAGCTTGCAAGCTGACGATTGCACTTGCGTACATCTTCCTCAAGCATTTTCTTTGCCTGTTCTTCGCCATGCTCGGCAAGAAAGTCAGGTTCAAGATATGCTGTAGCAGAAATATAACCGGTTCCTGCCGATGCCTTTTCAGGAGCATATACCACAACTTCCTTAATGTAAGGAATA
>JAFSFN010000238.1 GCA_017435185.1 Clostridia bacterium
AGAGCAAGCAGGCAGTGCGAAATTTTGATGAACATTTTCGCTACGCTGTAAACCACTGTTTTGCCAAACAGTATGAGTAGTTGTTTTTGATGCTGACTGTATGATATAATTTAAGTTCAGGTTTGGCGGATTATTAATTTATTATTTGTTTTATTTGCGTCAGCTTGAAAGAGAATGTTGAAAGGAAATATGAAAATGAGTGTAAAGATTATTTCAGACAGCACCTGCGATTTATCAAAAGAATTACTCGAAAGATACGGTGTTGAAATCTTGCCTCTGCACATCGTCCTCGATAATGAAGAATATGAGGACGGTGTAACCATTACACCTGATGAAATTTATGAGTGGTCGGATAAATATAATGCAACGCCAAAAACTTCGGCTTTATCAATGGATGCGGCTGTAAATGCATTCAAAAACTGTATAGACAACGGTGATGAAGCGGTATGTTTTGCAATATCGGGTCAAATGTCAACCACTGCGAATGTAATGCGTCTTGCTGTTGAAGAGCTTGATGCGGCCGACAAGATTTTTATCATTGATTCGCAAAATTTGTCAACGGGTATTGGCTTGCAGGTTATTGAAGCGGCAGTCATGGCACAGCAGGGAAAAAATGCAGCAGAGATTGTCAAGGCAATTAATGAAATAATACCCAATGTCAGATCAAGTTTTGTTGTTGACACATTGAAGTTTTTGCACAGGGGCGGAAGATGCAGCGGTGTTGCCGCTTTTGCCGGAAGCGCTTTGAAACTTCATCCGAGAATAGCGGTCACTGACGGCAAGATGGTTCCCGGCAAAAAATACAGGGGCGGTAATATCGGTCGTGTTATAATGCAGTATGTCAAAGATATGGAAGAAGCTCTTAACAATGCAAAGACCGACCGTGTGTTCATAACTCATTCAGGTTGTGATGAATCCATTATCAATGAAGTGCGAGCCTATTTGGAGAGCCTTAACCGCTTTGAAGAAATACTCGTTACACGAGCGGGTTGTGTGATTTCAAGTCACTGCGGACCTAACACTCTCGGCGTTCTCTTTATCGAGAACAAATAAACTATAGCAAACAAGTAAAAATAATCAGCCCTTTTTGCGGCTGATTATTTTTTCAGCAATTATGCATACTAAATCATGGTGATGAAAATGGATTCAGTATGGAATCAAACAACTGAGTTAACGGGTTTTGACAGCCTGAAACACGATGCAAAAACTGATGTGCTCGTGATAGGCGGAGGACTTTGCGGAATATTATGTGCCTATATGCTTGAAAAGGCGGGCGTAAATTATATGCTTGTCGAGGCAAATAAAGTTTGCAGCGGCATAACAAAGAACACAACCGCTAAAATAACATCGCAGCATGGGCTTGTTTTTGATAAACTCATTAGCCGATTCGGCGTTGAAAAGGCGGAAATGTATCTTGAGGCTAATCAGGCGGCGATAGAACAATACCGTCAAATATGCACAGGCATTGATTGTGATTTTGAGGAAAAGGACGCTTATTTGTATTCTGTGGATGATGCCGATAAACTGCAGAGGGAATTGGCGGCACTTGAAAAGATTGGCTTTGATGCGCAGTATGTGCACGACCTGCCTCTTCCCATAGATACAGTGGGTGCGATAAGATTCGGTGGGCAGGCTCAGTTTCATCCGCTCAAATTCGTTTCAAATATAATCAAGGGGCTTAATATCTATGAAAACACCAAGATAAAGGGCTTTGACGGCGATTTCTTTTTGTTTGACGGAGGCAGGATAAAAGCTCAAAAAACCATTGTGGCAACGCATTTTCCGTTCATAAATAAGCATGGAAGCTATTTTTTGAAAATGTATCAGGAGCGTTCGTATGTTCTTGCGCTTGAAAATGCCGCAGATGTTAATGGTATGTATATTGATGAAAAGCAAGGCGGTTTGTCGTTCAGAAACTATAAAAATCTTCTGCTTTTGGGAGGCGGCTCGCACAGAACGGGAAAAACAGGTGGTAACTTTGCACAGCTGAGGCTTTTTGCGAAAACGCACTATCTTGCCGCAAAAGAAAAATATCACTGGGCAACACAGGACTGTATGACGCTTGACAATGTGCCGTATATAGGAAAATACTCGAAAAACACTCCTGACTTTTATGTAGCGTCGGGATTTAATAAGTGGGGCATGACATCTTCAATGGTTGCGGCAAATGTTTTGACGGACAGTATATTGGGAAAATATAATCCTTATGCGCCGATCTTTTCGCCATCGCGCACCATACTGCGTCCACAGCTTGCGGTAAATGCGTTTGAAGCAGTGACAAACCTTGTCAGAATATCGAGCCCGAGATGCCCGCATATGGGCTGTGCTCTAAAATGGAATGATGCTGAACGGTCGTGGGATTGTGCCTGTCATGGTTCCAGATTTTCAGAAAGCGGAAAACTCATAGATAATCCTGCTTGCGATGATTTGAAACAGGAAACATAAAATAATTGCGCAAACGGTAAATATCTGTAATAATATATCCGTATTTGCAGGCGGCTTTTGTGATAAACATTGGGGAATTTTCAACAGCAGCTTGAAAACTATATTGAACACATAATGGAGTGACATAATTGTGAAAGTTACATTCAATGAAAATCAGGAAATAGTGGACAGCATAAAGGAAGGCCTTGATAGGACGGGAGGATATTGTCCTTGCCGACTTGAGAGAACGGAAGAAAACAAATGTATGTGCAAGGAGTTCAGAGAACAGATAAAAGACCCTGAATTCGAAGGTTACTGCCATTGCATGCTTTA
>JAFSFN010000239.1 GCA_017435185.1 Clostridia bacterium
CTTGACATCTCATAGTTTGACGGTAATTGGTCTGCACCGATTATCGCACCATGAGTATCTACAGGCAATGTGGCTTTTTTGAGAATCTCAAGGCTTACACCGACAGTGGGCACTTTGCCGGAGAGCAGAGATTTTGATACTACAGAGCCGTCGCTCTTTATGAGTACGAGCTCCTTTGCTTCTTCAAAGGATTCGGTTCTGCCCGAAAGGTCGATATCGCAGACCGCCGTTGTTACGGCATTGATATGTTCGGCAGGACCCGATATGCTCACATCTTCTTTTGAAAGAACAGGCTCACCGTTCCAATAGCCGCTTGGCAGTTCACCCGATATCTGCGCCGCGATGGGCACTGATTTGGTTATAAGGTCATCGACCTTTATGCTGACAGTTGACGGCGTTATGCTTGTGCGTCTGACTGTACCTGCCGATGAAACAACTGTTACGGGCAACTCATATGTGCCGGCTTCGGTTATTCCCTTCATGTTGACCGTAGCGGTTATGTTTGCACTTGAAAGATCACTGTATTTTGTGAGTTCTGTATCGACTTGAACGGATATGGTTTTTTGAAGCTCATCGTCACCTTCTGCAATAACGAGATTCCTCGCCAAAAGGTCTGTCTGACCTTCGTAAATTATGGTGACATCATTGAGCGTCTTTGTTCTTGCGGGATTCTGCGCCGTGAGCACATAGCCCCAAAGAAGCATGGCAAACACAAATGAAACTATTTTTATCAACAGATTCTTTGTGAAAAAGTTCTTTATATGCTGTCTGAGCTTGAGGCCTTTTTTATTGTTTTTCATGCTTGCTCCTCAGCTTAAAGTGCTGCTTGATGTTGTTCTGCTTTTTGTCTTTGACTTCTTTTATGTAGATGGATTCAAGAAGATTCTTGAGCGCCTTATCATCGACATAGCGAATGAGTCTGCCGTCTCTTGCAAATGAGATAACTCCCGTTTCCTCGGAAACGACGATAGTTATGGAGTCGGACACCGTTGAAACGCCCAGCGCCGCACGATGGCGTGTGCCCAATTCACGAGCGACAGAGCGATTGTCATCAACAAGGGGCAGGAAACACGCCGCCGATACTATCATACCGCCGCGTACTATCACGGCGCCGTCATGAAGCGGCGTATTGGGTTCAAAAATGTTTTCTATCAGGGGAGCGGATATAAGCCCTTCTATGCGTGTGCCGGTGGAAATTATCTCACCGAGACCTGTTTTTTGCTCGATTACTATGAGCGCACCCACTCTGCGACGAGCAAGGTTGGTTATCGCAAGATGCATTTCGCTGACTATCTGTGCATTTTCGGGAGAATCAAAGCCCAAAAGCGACAGTTCAAACAATTTACCCCTGCCAATACGCTCAAGCACACGCCTTATCTCGGGCTGGAACAGCACAACCACGACGATGATACCTGAAACCAGCAGTGAATTGAGAAGCCAACTCAAAGTGGAAAGCTGGAATATATCGCTCAAGATAGCGACACCGAGCAATATCGCCAAGCCTTTGACGAGCTGAATGGCTCTGGTCCCTTTAGTAAAGTTTATGAGATGATAGAGCAGGACGGCTATTATGATTATGTCGATAGCGTCAGCTATTCTGAACTGAGAAAAACCGCTTCCTATCGCTTTGACAAGTACTTCAAGAGACACAGCCCTACCTCCTGCTCGTTAAAATTTCTTTTGCAGTTTTTTATTTTACCACATATCGTCAAAACTTCAATGCCCTATACGCATGAAATCACAATTTATACAAGATTCATGCTTTATAGGCACTCGTTACCACATCGTCGAGCATTGCCATGACAAGCAGCGTGCCTTTTCCGGCTCTGCTGTCTATGAGCACCTGCTCTGTATTTATGTTTGTCTTTGTGCCGTGGAATTGCTCTATCACAAAGTCGAAAGGCTCTTTGACGCAGAATGCGGCGGCTATTGCCATGCCGTTGCTTCCGTTGCGCTTGAAGTCAAATGTTTTCAAGCCCTTGCCGTTTCGACCCTGAACTTCATACTCAAACACGAAACTGCGCTTTGCATAGCCTCTGTCGGTTATGGTGAGAACTTCTCCCTCATCACTCGTCTGACCGAAGAATATTATGCTGTC
>JAFSFN010000240.1 GCA_017435185.1 Clostridia bacterium
AGAAAGCGCTGAAACAATGTCATTAACGTCATCATCGCCGATATCTTCATTTTTGCTGAACATATGCACACAATCAAAATACTGCAGAAATACTCCGCATATATCGCCTGCTTCATTCACGCACTTATATGCCTGCACATTTTCAGCCAAACAACCATAGCGTGAAAGGTTCATATACAGATATATGCACTTATGAAAGTCATCGCCTATGTATGAAAGCAATTCTTGTTTTTGACTTGTATCACACTTAATTAGCACTTGTTTTCTCTCGATTTAAGTCTTTCTATGATATCGTCAGCACCCACACTTGCAGCATTTAAGAAATTATATCTTTCTTCGCGCCTTATAATGTCTATCTTTTCTTTATATTCTTCCTTGCTGTTTATGAGTCTTGCCGCTTCATTCGGCAACTTTTCAAGCTCATTAAGCGGAATGTCACATCCGACAATATTTCTGAGTCTTTCAGCAAAGCTCACTATGTCTATCTTCTTGTATTCACTGTTCATGACCTTCATGGGCGTATGCACGAATAATACGGGCTTACATGTGGTAAAACAGTATTCATATGCAATACTTGACCAGTCAGTTATCATAAGGTCTGCGGTATACACACTCTTTGATGATGAGAAATCATCTTCTATTGTAAATCGCGATGAATACTCGCTGTATTTTTCTCTGAGTCTGCTGACCTCTGAGAAGTTGTGACGCAAATACTGCGGATGCGGACGCAACACAATAGAATAACTGTCATCCAAAGTAAGCAAGCCGTCTATTACTTCGTCTATGCAGCTTTCCATCATATTCTCATTCTGCCAAGAAGGTGCTATCATTATGCGCTTTAGCGCACTGTTTTCCGCCTGCTTGCCCTCCGCTTCATATGCTTTGAGCATGTCATCAAGCAAAGGATGACCATATTCAACAAGGCGTTTTTCGTTTGTTCCGTACACTTTTTCAAGTGCGCGTATTTCTTTCTTGACCTGTTCGTTGGTAAGGTAGATAGTATCGTAATAGTCAAGCGCACCGGTCCTCAGTTCCGTATTAACGCTTCCCAAGCCGTGGAATACATAAATGTACTCAACATCTTTTCTGACCAGCGAGCGTTTAAGATGGTACTGCTGAAGGTCGGGCATCGTCATTATCATGATATCCGCATCTACTTTCATGAAAAGCGGTATCAAATGATTGTCATCAATATAATACGGAACTATTCTCGGTTCATTCTTTTTGAATATAGCGTCATTTGCATCACTTGTAACATAATGTATGGTGACATCGCTCTTTTTGAGAAGTTCATCAATAAGGCCTGCAAAATACTTGTAGAATCCGCTCTTTTCCGAATAAAACACTACCTGTTTTTTGTTGTTCTCGTCGCAGAAACGCTTGTAATCCTCTTTACCCTGTTTTTTTTGCTCGGGAGTGAGTTTCATGGATGCTTCAAGTTCACGGCTCCTTGCAAGTGCTATCTTGCTCTTTTCAAGCGCATCGTAATCTATATATTTCTTGGGCGGATATATGATGTTGACAAGATACATATTCAATATGCCGATTATATTGCCTGCTATCCAGTAAAGGCCTACTCCAGCAGGAACAATAAAGGCAAAATACAACGAGAACGCCATCAAGAAAACAGCCATTCCCCATTTTCCAAAGCCGGATGTTTCTTTTTGGAGCACATTTACTCTGTTCTGTTCCACGGACAAAAGCAATGAGCTCAGTGCCGAGAACAAAGGAATGAGTAAAAGAAGATCAAAGCTCGCAAGCGACGGCACTACTGACAAATCAAAGCAAAGGAAATTCATGTCGAGATGCTGTATCTTTGCCACAGCATCCGCCGCACCGCTTATATTGAGCGATGCAAAAATATCTGCATTTCCTGCTTTTATAAGTTCAAGCACCTTGAGCTGAGCAGAACCGCCCAGTTTTTCTATGCCGAGCATGAGCTGTGCCTGTTCGACAAACGCATTTGTCAAAGACTTGTCTATCTGCAAAATATGTGTCAACGGTGCATATACAACGCTGATAACACCAAGTATCAACGGTATCTGTATGAGAAGCGGAAGCATACCGAGTGCCGGCTTATAGTTCTCACGCTTATAAAGTTTGAGCTGTTCTTCGCCTATCTTGTCCCTGTTGCCTGCATATTTTGCGGCAATCATATTCACTTCGGGCTGCAGCTTTATCATTTTGATTGAGTTCTTCTGCGTCCATATATTTATAGGGAACAGAATTATTTTTGTCACGAAAGTAAACACAATAATAGCCAAGCCATAACTGTTTACCAATTCATAGCAAAGACGCATGAGCGAACCCAATATACCTACCGCAAAATCAATCATAATATTTTCTCCGTTTTGAATTTAGATGATGATATCATTTATATATATAAATATCAAGAATCAGATCATTTAACGGCAAGTGAGACAGATATTTTATCAAACTCATCACCATGTTCAAAAATTATGTATATGTTATAATCACCCAAAGTTTTTGACAATGACTCTTTCTCACTGCAGGCAGTGTCGATGTACTGATTCAAAAACTGTATCTGACCGTAAGCCAATGCGCCGTAGTCATCAAAAGCTGATGCACACGCACAAACCCAAGTTTTGAACTTTTCAAGTATTTCAGCGTTATATTCACTCTTGAGATTTGCTATTTCGGCACTCATATCGGCGCCGCCGTTATCAGCATCGTTCCATATTTCCGTCTCTATGGTAAACGAACTTATTCCGTAGTAGGAACTTACAAGCACAAGTTTTGCCTGTGTGAACTTGTCGCCGGTTATCAGGTTATATTCATTCTGCTCTTCTAAAGACTTTTCAATCTCATATCCGCAATCAAGGCCATTCTGTTCAGCCTTTTCAAAAAACTCCGCAATTTTATAAGCCGTATCGACAGCATCAGTTGTATTTGTCGGATACGAACCGTATGTGCCGTTTCCTTTCATGACCAATACGCTGACTATCAAGACGATACAGCCTATTACAGCAATTATGAGTGCTGTCTGCAATTTGCCTATCTTTTTATCCTTGCGTTCTTTCATATTACGCTGTATCACCTTTTACAACGAATAAATTACAAGTACGACGTGCAGATTTGCACAATAGAGATTATATATTATACGACAAATATTGGCAAATACAAACTTTTGCAGTGTTGTTTATGCTGCATCTTTCTTTTTCTTAGCCTTGATAACATGCTCGGTATAGGCTTTGAGCAGTGTTATAACAACCGCAGTTAACGGAATAAAGAATACCATCCCCATAACGCCCATCAGCTTTCCGCCGAGCAAAACGGCTATCAAAGTCCACAACGGGCTCAGACCTACAGAGTTGCCGACCACATGGGGATATATAAATTGATTTTCAACAAACTGAACAACAAGATATACAATGATGCAAACAAGTACCTTTGAAGGTTCTGTGAGCAAAACAAGAAACGCACCCACAAAACAGGCCAAAAACGCACCCACATACGGCACGAACGCAAAAACTGCCGTTAAAACACCAGTAAGTATGGCATACGGTATCTCGAATATTCTGAAGAAAATGAAAATAAGACTTCCGAGTATACACGCTTCAACACACTGCCCCGATAAGAACTTGGAATATGTTTCGTTTATCATGGAAGCTATTCGGCATATGTAGTCGCCAATAGGGTCTTTCAAGTGCGTATATATAAGTTTTTTAACCTGACGCCCAAGATCCTTTTTGCTTATAAGCACATAGATTGCGATTATTACAGAAATGAAGAATGTTCCTATGCCGGAAACCGTGGTTGTAACTATATCCATAGCCGAAGAAAGCACTGTGCCTGCTCCGCTTGTAATTTTTGATACAACTTCCTCTATATTGAGATTTTCAAACCATGCTGTTATATGCTCTGTATCTATATTATACAGCGCAAGCGTCTCAGCCCATTCGGGCCACTTTTCTTTAACGAGCTCATACAAACTTATGACTGAACTTACAATTTCGGGAATGAGCATTACGCACACAAGCACAACCACAAGCAAAACGCTCAGTATCGTTAAAAGCAGGCTTATGCCGCGAATAAGTTTTTCATTGGGCTTTTTCTTGAAATTCTTTGTGAGCTTTGCAAGCAGTTTTTCAAAGCCTTTCATTGGAACATTGAGAATAAAAGCTATCACGAACCCTGTTATGACCGGGAACAAGAGCGCAAATAAGCCTTTTACAATTCTAGCTATATACCCGATATTCATAAGCACGGCAAACAATACCACGCCGAAAGTCACAAGGAACAGCTGATGTTTTAACTTTTTATCCACAACATTTCCTCCTCAGCCTGTATTTTTTGACGGATTCAGTATTTTAATACGCCTCTGCCGCTCCGTATTTTATAGCACAGCACATATCCGAGTGCGCAAAGGGGCAAAGCGGCAATGACATCTATTATTGAATGTTGTTTCAAAAATACAGTTGAGGCACTTATGAGAAGCCCCATAGCAGTAAATACCGCTTTCAGCCAAAAAGCAGGCTCTTTTTTACTGTGCCATGCGGCAAAAACTACCGCCCAAGAACCTATAACATGAATGGATGGGCAAACGTTTGTATTGGTGTCAAAGTTATAAAATGCCTTCGTTATTCGAGTAAGAATATTATCTCTTTCAAAGTTTATCGGCCGAAGCTCCTGACAGGTCGGGAAAACAAAGTATATCACTATGGTAACTGAATAAGTGATAATTATAAAATGCATCATGCGCCTGAATGATTCTACATCATAAAAAAACGTGTAAACCAGCATACCTGTAAGAAACACGAACCAAAACAGATACGGTATGAGAAAAAGCTCGTTGAACCCTATCATATCGTCCATCGGACTGTACACAGCACGATATTCAACATCATAAAAGCGCTCAACAAACATAAACAAAAGTCCGTAAACAGGCCAAAAAAACAACATTTTTACATGTCTGAACATTTCGGTGTTTATATTACTCAAACGCAGTTTTCGATAGTCAGGTTGTCCAGTTTTTAATTTTGATAATGCACTTTCAGGATTCATTTTTCTTTTGTAAATACTCCACTATAAATTGTGCGGCATCCGCATATTTAAGCAAGCTTAAATTAGCACTCATTTCTTTAAGTTTATCATCATTGTCAAGCAACCATGAACAAAGGCTTGCAAGCACCGCCGGCGTATCTCCGGTGACCGCCATTCCCCTTTCAACAAAGAACGAAAGATTATAGGTCTCACAGCCTGCCACAGCATCTATCAATACCATAGGCAAACCCTTAACTGCCGCCTCGGTAACGCTTATCCCGCCGGGTTTTGTGATATATAAATCGGCACTGTCCATCATGAGCGACACATCATCAACATAGCCTTTCACGTGAATGTTGCCGTGTCCGTCACAAATTTCTTCAATCTGGTGCTGCATCTTTTGATTTGTTCCGCATATAACGGTCAGCTCACAGTCGGATGCCAAAATCTTTGCGAGCTCGCCCGCAACCGCTTTCATGGGGCCGCAGCCCATACTTCCGCACATCATAATTATGTGCTTATTATTTGCGCAAATGCCCAATGCCTTCTTTGCCTCTGCCCTGTCAATTGCTTTTATGAAACTTTGACGAACAGGTATTCCGCTTGCGATAACTACATTTTTATTCCCCACAACATCCGTAAAGTCTTCTTTGAGAGACTCATCGGGAATAAAATAAACATCCATGTCACTCTGTTCCAAACCGGGAGCAACGGAATAATCTGTCGCTACAAATGCAGTAAGCACATCAAGCGAATACTTTTTAATGACATCTGTAAGCATCATTGCCGAAAACGAATGTGTGCAGATAACTGCATCATATTCACCTGCGCGGCAATAGTCATTCAATTTTTCTGAGCCGGATGTAAAAAGTTTGTATAACAATGACTTTTCGTCAAACAGTGCATCGGTATGATTTTCGGTAAACCGATAGCCTGCATCAAAAGCCTTTGGCATCTTTCTGTACAACTTTACATGCCATTCGGCAATGAAATTTGACACCGCTTCTGAAATAAAGCGCAGAGCATCATCTATATTGCAATTTATACCCTTTGCGTCAAGAACCTCTTTCAAAGCATTTGCAGTTGAATTATGTCCCTGCCCTGTGTTACAGCTGAGTATAAGAACTTTATTCATTATATCATTCCTTATATAAGATTCTTTTATTATACGCCTGTCTCTCTTACTCTTTCAAGAAGCATTTTCAATCTTGGGCGATTATATCTTTGTATGACAATGTACGGCAAATTTCCAAGTACAACATAAATGAAATATATAATTTTCCCCTTTATTCCTCGCCACAACAGCAAACACGGCAGAGCAGCAAGCGGAAGCAGCACATGAGTCATTTCCGCAACACAGGTTTCATGCAACATATTTTGCAGCATTTCTATGTTAGCTTTTTCAGTTATTCTTTTAGGCGAAATAAGTTTGGGAAATATTTTACTCATATCGGGAAGTTTATTTTGCCATTTTTTTATATTCAACTTTTCATATAATTTGCCACCATTTTCAAACCTGAATTCCTTAAATGGGAACTTCGAAGGATCTATCCACTTTTTCGGTATAATTCTGCCCACGAAAAAGCTTAGTATTCCCAAAAAGAACAAATAAACAAAACAACCTATAAACCCCATGCTATACCTCGTAGTTTTCATGTTATTATGCATTATGCTTTTAACCGTTCTTTGTAAGCAATATTCAAACCCTCTTTTTTGCACAAGTTTCACAGTAGCTGCCAATTGTTTAAGTTTGCATCACAAAAAGTTCAAGCATAAAAACAGCCGATACAAAAGTATCGGCTCGGTATTATCGGCAAATGCATATTAAAATGTGGGCGGTTTACTCATTATATCGGTAAATTGACTGTCTTTCGGCGACGGTTCCGACATGCTGAAATACATTTTTGCAGCCTGCGTCGTTCCGAAATCACAATTTGAACCGCTGTTCTGCACTTTATTGAACGCTTCTCTGAACATCGCATTGTGTGCTTCTTCCCTGTTTAGAAGAAAATCAATCGTCTCGCGTACTTTCTTATCATTTATCTGCCTGTAAAGGTACTGATAAACAACTTTTGCCCTTTGCTCAGAAGCAATGTTTGAAAGCAAGTCGGCACAAAGATCGCCTGTAACGGTCACATAGTCAGATGTCCATGAATAGCCCGAGGCATTTATAAGTCCCGGATTAAGGCCGAGTATCACATGTGTCTGTATCTCGCCGGCCGGTACAGCTAAAGCATCCACTTGATGTCCGTTAAGCAGATTTATCGTCTGTGCCACCATTTCCATGTGACTGAGTTCTTCTGCCGCAATATCAAGGAACAAGTCTTTTATTTCTTCATCCTTTATTCTGAAGCTCTGCGACATATACTGCATCGCCGCCTTAAGTTCACCGTTTCCACCGCCCAACTGTTCCTGCAAAAGTGCAGCATATTGAGGATTCGGTTTTTCCACAGCTACAGGATGAAACAGCATTTTTTCGTGCTTAAACATAACAGCATCTCCTTTCTGCTATTATGTTTTCCACGTTTTTTCAATGCTATACTTAAGACGCATCTTCAATCTTAAGTCTTTTTGCATAAATATATCCGCAGATATTTGGAAAATAACATTAAACTGCTGACTTTTTTATCGTTTTTATTTACAGTGAAAGTATTTATAGAATATTTGATATGAGTGTCACATAACCGCCCTTGCCAAGTGATGCAACGACTGTCGAACCTGTGGAACTGCCGCTTCTTACATTGAGTTTTCCGCTCGACACCGAAATCACACCCGCTCTTGAATCAACAGTTGCGGCCTTTGACACTTCAGGCGTCATAAACACTCCCATCATCATTATCGCACATAAGACAAAAGCTAAAATTTTCTTCATTTAGTCACCTCATCGTTTTGTTCTTTGCATTTCTGCGATGTGATTATAACATTCACTCAATCCAATGAGAATAGTCCATTTTTTTCAATACGCACCAATAAAAACACGTCTGCAACTATAATCATTTTTGTCTGAACTGCAATATTTTTTGTGAGTTGCTTGTGTTTTTGAGTAGTTTTGATGTACAATAAAGTTCAGACAGTTCGTTTGTACCATCCTGTCTCTAAACAAAACCAGGACTACTATTCTTAATTATGGTGGCTTTGCGTTTTGCAAGGTCTTTTTCTTTTATGAAGGTAGTTTTATGTTTTGCAAAACCGCCTTTTCCTTTGGAGCAAATTATGAATATTAAAGAATCGCATACTAAACTTAACACATTCTCCTTTACAGCTTGGATTTTGCGCGAGAAGAAAGAAACAGAACTCCTTCTTCGATGTATCCCTTCAACGGTTGTTTCTTTGTTTGTTGTCAGCGTCATTTGTATGAATCTGCTTGCAAACAAGACCCTGATTCAAACCTACTGGATCGCATTAGACGGTGGTATTCTGATATCCTGGCTTTCTTTCATGTGCATGGACATCATTACGAAGTACTTTGGTCCAAAAGCATCAAATAAAATATCGCTCCTTGCATCTGCAATCAATGTGCTTACTTGTCTGATTTTCTATATAGCCGGCATTATCCCATCCAACGCAAATGATTATACTGCTCTTAACGGCGTCCTTTGCGGAACATGGTTTATCCTCTTAGGCAGCACTATTGCGTTTCTTGTATCGGCGCTCATCAATAACTTTTTGAATTGGACAATAGGAAAAGCATTTCGAAATAATCCGGATGGGAAACTTGCATACGCTGCCCGGACTTACATCTCCACTTTCATAGGACAGTTTATGGATAATTTGATTTTCTCAATTATCGTTTTTGTTGGCTTTGCTCCTGTTTTTTGGAACGGCTTCCATTGGACAGTATTGCAGTGTACAATTTGTGCTTTGACCGGTGCTGCAGCAGAATTGATTATGGAAATCATTTTTTCACCTTTAGGTTATCGCATTCTCAACAAATGGAAGAAATACAATGTTGGTCAAGAGTATCTTTCCTATATTAGCGGAGGTAAACAAAAATGAAAGTTTTAATAACAGGAACATCACAGGGAATCGGCTTGGCGATTGCTGAACATTTTTTAGCCGAAGGTCATGAGGTGATTGGAATCGACCGTCGGTCAACAAGCATCCGCCACAATAATTATCGCCATAATCAGTGCGATGTCCGAGATTACGAAAAACTGCCCGATATACAAGGCATTAATGTTTTAATCAATAATGCCGGAACACAAAACGAGAATGACATTGATATCAATCTTAAGGCTCTGATTCATATCACCGAAAAATATGGTGTTCAAGAAAAAATACACTCAATCTTAAATATTGGTTCAGCAAGCGCCCATACCGGAGC
>JAFSFN010000241.1 GCA_017435185.1 Clostridia bacterium
CCGCAGTTCTCAATGCCGCTGACCTGCATCATATATATACCGTTGGCTATTTTTTTGTTTTCAGTTATTACAGCCACTTTGTTATATCCTCGTTCATAAACAGTGTCGCTTCACGCACATATGAAGCAAAATCCTCGTTTTCGGTCTTGCCCTTGTAGGCGCAGATAAGGCCTCGTGACGAGTTGACTACGCCGCATATGTTCTTGCCGAACACCTTGGCGACATCTTCACCCTTGCCGCCCTGAGCACCATAGCCGGGAATGAGGAAGAATGTGTGGGGCATGACCTCTTTTATGCGCAAAAACTCTTCGGGATATGTAAGACCGACGACTGCGCCCAAGGGAGTGTAGCCCGATTCGCCGATATAGGGTGCGCCCCATTCTTCGACTTTCTTGGCAACACGGAGATATACTTCTTCGTTTGAGTCGGTGAGTATATCCTGGAAATCACCGCTGCCGGGATTTGAAGTCTTTACAAGCAGGAACAAAGCCTTTTCTTTTTCTATATAGGGGAAGTAGGGCGAAACAGCGTCAATACCCATGTATGCGTTTATCGTCATTATATCGGTTTCAAAATCACCCTCAAAATGACCCTTTGCATACTGCGTGGCAGTGGACGAAATGTCGCCTCTCTTAACATCGGAAATAACTATCGAGCCTTTACTTCTTGCGTATGCGACCGTCTTCCTAAATGCTTCCATGCCGCTCATGCCGAGTGCCTCATAGCAAGCTATCTGCACTTTGAAGCAAGCGACTGCATCAAAAGTGGCGTCGATTATAGCTTTATTGAACTCAAAGAATTTTTCCCCGATATCAATATCTTTTTTTGCAATATATTCAGGCAGGAAAGACACCTGAGTGTCAAGGCCCAAACAAACGGGACCTACTTTGTTAGCTCTTGCTGCCAATTTGTCCATCAACATAACGAATTTCTCCTTCTACCATTGTAAGTTTAACTTTGCCGCGCACTTTTCTGCCTGCAAACGGCGTGTTGTGCGAGCGTGATATCATGTCCTGTGTTTCGATGGTGTAGACTTTGTTTGTGTCCACAACCGTAATGTCAGCTATACAGCCGCTTTTTATGAGCCTGTCGCTCAGACCGATGCGCCTTGCGCTGTTGTACGAAGCCATGCGGCTTAGTGTGCTGAGCGGTATATCATTCTCGGTGAATACATGTATCCACACCGATAATGCGTATTCGATGTTTGAAATGCCTGCCATGCCTGCCGCCTTGTCTTCAACGGTATGGGGCGCATGGTCGGTGGCAAGACAGTCTATCATGCCGCTTTTTACACCTTCGATGAGTGCAAGAACATCTTCTTTTGTGCGCATGGGCGGATTGACCTTGTAGGGATTGTCAAAGTCGAAGAGATGATGGGGCGTGACTTCGCAGGTGATGGAAAGCCCCTCGTTCCTGGCTTTGATTATCATGTCGAGTGTTTCTTTCAAACTTATATGACCGACATGGAGATTGCCGCCGTGCTTTCTTAACAATTCGATGTCACGGCGCACTATATCGGCTTCGGGTTGGCAGTGTGTGCTGATTACGAAGCCGTATTTTTTCGAGTCGATGAGCGCCTGTTCCATGAACGCATCTGAAAATATGGTATTGCCGTCATTTGAGAGCATGGGGGTGACCGTTGACAGCGCTTCTCTGTCGGTGGCCGTGATGTCTTTTATGTCGATGCCCAGCGCACCGCACTGATAAAGGCGGCAAAGTGAAAGCTCGGCAGCCTTTTCGTGATTCTTGGTGACGAGTTTGGGCGTTGAACAGACGGGCATAGTGTTTGCCATGGCGCAAAGTGTGGCAAAACCGCCCTTTAATGCTGCACGCATGCCGCTTTCCATGGTTTCTTTCTGAGGATAGCCGGGGTCGCGCAGATGGGTGTGAAGATCAACGAGTGCCGGCATGACGACAAGACCTGCGCAGTCGATTATATTCTCCTGCTCAGTGTCAGTGATGATGCCGTTTTCAACATGAACATCACCGCTTCGTATGCCGTCGGCGTCGATTATTGTTGCATTTTTGAATGTATAACCCATTTTTACATCTTTGTGCGAGTTTCGCAGTACTCGCAGGAATACTCCTTCTTTTCCTTGTCTGCAAGAGTGAAAACTATGTCATCTATCTTTTCGATGTTTGTTACACAGCGAGGATTTTTGCAGCTGAGTGTACCCACGACCTTTTCCGGAAGTGTGAGCTTGACTTTTTTTACTTGCTCACCGTTGTGAATATATGAGACCGTTATGCCGGGGGCGAGCAGACCCAAGACATCAACATCAATGTCCATATTGGTCTCGATTTTGATTATGTCTTTTTTGCCGTACTTTTCACTGTATACATTGCGAAGCAAAACAACGACTGCGTCAAGTGTATCGAGCTTTAAGTGCTTAAATATGGAATAACCCTGACCGCAGGGAATATGATCAAGAACAACACCGTCTTTGATTTCGGAAACATTAATCATAATACGGACTTACCTCCTCATTAAGGCCTAAGAGTGTCATTATAAGTGCCATGCGAATGAACATTCCGTAGCGTGCCTGCCTAAAATAAACCGCACGCGCATCATTGTCCACCTCGGGTGATATCTCGTTTACACGGGGCAGGGGGTGGAGAATTATCATGTCGTTCTTGGCATGGATGAGCTTTTCATTGGTGAGAATATAGACATCTTTAAGACGCTCATATTCTTCTTCACTCACAAAACGTTCACGCTGAACTCGTGACATATAGAGCACATCAAGGTCGGCTATCGACGATTCAAGGTCGCGTGTTTCGGTGTAACTGATGCCCTTTGCGTCAAGTACATCAGTGACATATGTGGGCATTTTAAGCTCGTCGGGAGAGA
>JAFSFN010000242.1 GCA_017435185.1 Clostridia bacterium
ATGCACGCCTTCGGCGCGTGTGTGGAATGTCGATATCCAACAAAATGTATAATGAGATTTCAGATTATGTAACAGAAAATATGGATTCGTTTTCCCCTGCAGAAGAAAACGCTCCGCTTTCGTTCAAGAACTCGTTTTTGAAAAAGTCAGGCAAATAATTGCCTGACTTTTTATTTGTTTAATCCCCTTATTGGTTTTCCGTCGCTTTTCAAAAGCGACCGGGGCGTGGGGCAGAGCCCCACAAAAAATCCCACTACGTGACGAGATTTTTTATAGTGTCGATTATCGTGCCGTCACGGTATACTACATTGGCAACGGTCCTGTCGCCTGTTACGAGCGGTGCGGGCACGCCTGCTATTTTCTGCGCTCTGTCCTTGAGCTCGTGGATATCAACTACCGGCAAGCGTGCGTCCAAAAGGCGCTGCTTGAGATCTTCACGCTTGGGATTTACGGCGATTCCCTGCTGTGTTACGAGTACATCCACAGTATTGCCCGGAGTTGAAATGCAACTGACCTTATCGGACACGATAGAGAGCCGTGCACGCAAAAGCGGCGCTATTATCATTGCAAGTTTTGCGCCTGCCGCCGTATCGCTGTGGCCGCCGCTTCCGCCCATTATACTGCCGTTTGAATCAGTGTGAACATTAACATTGAAGTCGGTATCGACCTCGGTTGCACCGAGTATTACCACATCGAGCTTGTTGACCGCCGCTTCCGCATTAAACGGAGACGCATATTCTATTGCGGATATCTCTTTATGATTGGGATTTGTGCGTATAGATTCGACAGCATTGAGGTCGAAGCACTGAACATCTCGCAGTTCTTCGAAACAGCCCTCTTTCTGCATATCTACAAGATAGCCTGTTATGCCGCCGAGCCCGAAGCTGCCCTTTATCTTCTTTTCAAGCATTATGTCTTTAAGATATTTTGCCGCCGCAAGCGAAGCGCCGCCTGCACCTGTCTGAAAGCTCATACCGTCTTTAAGCAGTCCCGATGCTTCGATTATGCGAGCCGCATATGATGCCATAACCAAGCCCACAGGGTCCCTTGTTATTCTTGTCGTGCCCGAAACAATGCCTGCAGGATTGCCGATGCTTTCCATCTCAACTACATAGTCCACTCTCTCACCCGTTATAGACGGATTTTCAAGCGGTTCTTTTATGAGATTATCGGTAATTATTACAACATGCTTTGCATACTGTGCATCAGCAAATGCATAGCCGAGTGAGCCGCAGGCGCTCTTGCCTGTTTTGCCTGTGCAATTGCCCATTTCGTCCGATGTAGGAGCGGCAATGAACGCTACATCAACGGGCGAAGTGCCGTTTGCTATGACAGCGCCCCTGCTTCCGTGTGTGCGGAATGTTACCGGGTTCTGCAATATGCCGTGTGATATAGCACTGCCTATCTTTGCGCCCATGTATGCAGTTTCAATATCGGTTACAACACCGTTTCTTATATGGTCAAGCAACGGTTCGTGCACATCAAAGAGCGAACTTGCATTAACCTTTATGTTTTTAATGCCTGCATTGGCGATTGCCGCCATGACAGTGTTGAGAACATAGTCACCGTTTCTCAAATGATGATGGAAGGAAACCGTCATTCCATCCTTTATCTCAAGAAGTCTTATCGCCTCATCTACGCTGTGCAAAACCTTACTCATCAATGTCCACCCCCAGCTCTTTTGCGGCTTCGATTACTTGCTGTGCTCTTGCGACTATGGGCGCATCTATCATCTTGCCGCGAAGCGAAACAACGCCCAAACCTTCTTCTTTGGCTTTCTTTATGGTACGCAGCACCTCTGCCGCATACTCTATCTCCTGCATGGTCGGCGAAAATACTTCATTTATCGCCGCAACATGGCGAGGTGATATTGCCGCCTTACCCGTGAAGCCGAGCGATTTTGCAACCTGTGCATCAACTTTCAAGCCTTCGTCATCATTGACATCGGTGAACGGTGTATCGTAGCAGGCGACCTTTGCCGCTTTTGCCGCACAGACTATGCGTCCTCTGCTGTACGCTATTTCCGCACCGCCTTTTGTACGCTTGCAGCCAAGGTCTGCCGACAGGTCTTCAGCACCGAGCAACACTGCTGTAACACGCTCGTGAGCAGAGCATATTTTATATGCATTTTCAACACCAAGCGCAGTCTCTATCAATGGAATAAATTTCACGCTTCCCTTTTCCATGCCACACTTTTTCTCGGCTTTTGAAACATATTCATCGTATATTATGACATCCTCCGCACAGCTCACTTTGGGAAGCATGAGCATTGACGGAGCGACCTGAACTATTTCATTTATGTCACTTTCAAAGAAAGGCGAGTCGAGCGGATTTATGCGGACTATAACCTCGCTTCTGCTGTACTCAAGTGTGCGTACGGCATTGCGAACCAAAATTCTTGCCGCATCCTTTTCCGCAGTGGAAACAGCATCCTCAAGGTCAAGTATTATGCTGTCTGCACACAAAAAATCAGCATTGAGCAACATGCCTGCATTATTTCCCGGCATAAAAAGCATACTTCTTCTCATACTATTACACCTCACTTGCACGCAAAACAGCGGTCTCTAAACGAGCACGAATAACGCAGTCAAGCGCACCATGATCATTGAGTGCGACTTTGGCACCCTTTACGCCCATTTCATTCAAAACATCTTCCACCGATGTTCTTATATCGTCACCGAACTGAGCAAATACTATGGATTCTATTTCAATGTCGATATTTTCTGCAGGCTCTATTTCAACGAACACATCATTGGATTCAAGCGTTCCTGCGACAGCACTCTTCACAAGTTTCATGTTTTTCACCGTCCGACAAACAAATTTTCCGCACTTTCTGCGGACTTTAACCCATTATACTCCCACTGTTTCCCATCGTCAACGAGTGAGGCGGCTCTCAGCACCCTAAAATATCACAATTTTGTCACAGCTTTTATAGAGTATAAATCTTGAAATTCATCTTTTCTTTACATATATTTATACTATAGAGAGGTATAATAGAAACTGCATAAATGTTCTCAGCGAGGTCAAAAATTGGATTTTTTTGCAGGTTTTATAATAAAGCACAGAAAGGCCATCGTCATTATATTTGCCGTACTCACGGTATTGTCACTGTTTTTAATGACACTGGTACCTGTCAAATATAATCTTACAGAATATCTGCCTGACAAGGCA
The DNA here is from genome assembly GCA_017435185.1 of Clostridia bacterium. Taxonomy (GTDB): domain Bacteria; phylum Bacillota; class Clostridia; order Christensenellales; family CAG-138; genus RGIG3096. The sequence goes on from JAFSFN010000242.1 coordinate 3,172, forward strand.
GCTTCTACCGTTGCACTCAAAACAATGAACGAAGAGTTTACCGGTGCTATCGACAATGCGCGTGTACTTGTTCCGAATGTAAGCGTGCAGGAAGCACTCGTGTACAAGTCTGCCATCGCAGAAATAGACGGCGTTGCAGGCGTGACATGGCTTGATGACAATGTAAAGATAACCGAGCCGCTTGAAACGATAGATCAAGCAATGATAGAAGAGTACTATAAAGACGAATGTGCCATAATGTCCGTCATAATCGAAAGCGGCAAAGAAGTCGTGGCTATCAATGCGATACGCGAACTTGTCGGCGAAGAAGGTGCTGTCACAGGCGAAGCGGCAGGCAGTGCGCAGTCACAGGAATCAGCATCAAGCGAGGCAATACAGATAATCTCGCTCCTCATCCCCTTACTGATTGTAATACTCTTATGTTCCACAAACTCGTATTTTGAGCCGTTCGTACTGCTTATAGGAATAGGCGTTTCGGTGCTTATCAATATGGGCACCAACATATTCTTGGGCAGTATTTCCTACATAACTTCCTCGGTAGCTCCGATACTTCAGCTTGCGGTATCTCTTGACTACGCTATATTCCTGCTTCACAGTTTTGCATCAAACCGCAAAAAAACACCCGATATCGAACAGGCAATGAAAGCGGCCATCAAAGAGTCGTTCCCTGCTGTTTCAGCGAGTGCATTGACAACACTTTTCGGCTTCCTTGTCCTCTGCTTCATGCGATTCAAAATTGGTATTGACATGGGGCTCACGCTTGCAAAAGGCATTGCATTGAGTCTGACATCATGTATGGTATTCTTGCCTGCATTCACACTCATATGCTGTCCTCTGCTTGACAAAACAACACATAAGTCGTTCATGCCGTCATTCCGCAAGGTAGGCGTGTTCGCAACAAAGATACGCATAGTTGCTTTCATCGCTGTACTTGTGCTGATAATCCCCTGCTTCATGGCGCAGAACAAGATAAACTTCACCTACGGAACAGGCGAAGTCGATGCCACGTCTCGTGCAGGTCGTGACAGTATGCTAATCGAATCCAAGTTCGGCCAGTCTTCGCCTATAGTCATTCTTGTGCCGCGCGGCAATGCCGCCAAGGAGGACAGGCTCACACGAGAATTGCAGGACCTTGACGCCGTTACTTCCGTCATATCTTATGCAAGCATGGCGGGTATCGAGATACCCACGGACTATCTTGAGCCGGAAACGCTTGCGTTGCTGTATTCCGATGCATACAGCCGCATAATCATATATGCCGACATTCCCACCGAGGGCACCGAAGCATTCACATTCGTGGAACGCATACGTGCATTGGCGGATAAGTACTATCCCGGCGAAGCACTCTCATGCGGCGAAAGCGTGAACATATATGATATGAAAGACATCATAACAAATGACAACACGCTCGTAAATGTACTCGCCATAATTGCGATAGGCATTATATTGCTTTTCACATTCAAGTCGCTCTCACTGCCCATAATGCTCATACTTACTATTGAGTCAGGCATTTGGATAAACCTGTCAATTCCGTATTTTACCGGCTCTGTGGTGTGCTACATCGGTTATCTTGTCATAAATACAGTACAACTCGGTGCAACGGTTGACTACGCGATACTCTTCACCGACAACTACTTAAAGAACCGCAAGAAAGCGTTCCCTGTCACTGCCTGCGTTATGACAATATCGGAAACATTACCTTCGATTTTGGTATCAGGACTCATTCTAACAGGTGCAGGATTCCTTGTCGGCTTCGTTTCCGCAAATGGAGTGGTAAGCCAGCTCGGAACACTCCTTGGGCGGGGCGCATTCATGTCGATGTGTGTGGTGCTCTTCTTCCTGCCTGCGGCACTCACACTGTTCGACAGGTTTATAGGCAAAACAACATTCAACTCACGCTTCCTGAAAAAAGAAAGGAGAAGGCGCAATGAAAAACAGGCTTAAACACTTATTCATAACTCTGCTTGTACTGTCAGTACTGCTTTCATCTTTTTCCCCATGCTTTGCACTTGGCGAGACCTCGGGCAAAGAAGAGGTCGTGTATTCAAACCTCAAAAATGACGGTACGGTCGAGAAGGTCTATGTCGTCAATATATTCAATGTTATAAAACCCGGTACTCTGCTTGACTACGGTAATTATTCAAGCGTGCTCAACCTCACCGACACAAGCCCTCTTGCTCTTAACGGCAGAAAGATAGTGCTTGCACCCTCTGCACCCGGCCGCTTCTATTATCAGGGCTATACGGAGTCGCTCGACCTGCCGTGGAATATTTCAATAACTTATTCACTTGATGGACAAGCCATACTTCCCGAAGCGCTCGGCGGACAGTCGGGCAATCTGGTCATCAACATCAAGACCACTCCAAACGAAAATGTTGACCCGTCATTCTTTGAAAAATACATGCTCCAGGCAACGGTAACTCTCAATACCGAAAAATGCGCCAATATAGTGTGTGATCAGGCAACATTCGCCAATGCCGGCAAAAACAAACTGCTCACGCTCATGCTCCTGCCCGGCACGAACGGCGATATTACCATAACCACAGATGTCGTTAACTTCGAGATGGAGAGTATTACCATAAACGGTGTCAGTTTCAAGCTCGCTCTTGACAGCGGCCTTATCGACTCCTCTCAATTCTCTCAAAATTTCGGCATCCTCACTGACGGTGTCAGCCAGCTCTATGACGGCGCATTGCAGCTTGAAAACGGCGCAAAGCAGCTCAGTGACGGTCTGTCACAGTTCCGTGAAGGTACGGGCAGGCTCACTTCGGGCGCAAGCGCACTCACAAAAGGCATGAACGAGCTTGCCGATGGCATATTCACCGTTTCAGACAAGGTGGACGAAATTTATACGACCATAGATTCTATGACATCATCAAGCAGCAGCCTTGAAGCAGGGCTTGACAAGATAGCTGATGCGGTGCTTAAGGACGCAAACAGCAGGCTTGAAGACATATACGGTGAAGCCGCACCTACAATGACTTGGGAAAGCTATCGTGCCGTACTGCAAGATCTTTCAAGCAAGTCGAACAACAGTGAGCTCAGACAAATACTTGCCTCTCTCGATTCTGTCGATGCGCTCATAGCCCAACTCATGGAACATAGCGACGAGATTCGTGCAGGCGCCAAAGAATTGCGTAAAGGCATAAATGAACTTAACAACGGCGCAAAAGAGCTTGCAAGCGGCGCAAAGGAACTTTCATCGGGTATAAATGAACTCAACAACGGCATTGTCGCACTCGATGACGGCGCACTCTCGCTCTATCAGGGCATGACTCAGCTCCGTGAAGGTATCGGCGCTCTCAAAGACGGCACCAGCGGTATAGACGGCGAAGTGGAAAGCACCATCTCCACCATGCTCAGTGAACTCGCAGGCGAAGATTTTGTCCCCACTTCTTTTACTGCTAAAATAAATGATAATGTTACCGCAGTTCAGTTCGTACTCAAGACAGGCAGCATCAAATCCCCCGAATCTTCGGCACCTG
>JAFSFN010000243.1 GCA_017435185.1 Clostridia bacterium
ATAGTATGATAGTAAAAGGAAATCATATCATTGAATTTAAGGAAAAGGGAAAAATGGAAAAAACTAAGAAAAAGTCTAATTTTTCAGGCTCAATAGGCTTTGTTTTGGCAGCGGCCGGAAGTGCGGTAGGTCTCGGCAATATTTGGAGATTTCCGTATTTGGCGGCGAAGGACGGCGGCGGACTGTTCATTTTGGTTTATATTGTTCTTGCGTTGACATTGGGTTTTGCGCTTTTGTCAACTGATATTGCAATCGGCAGAAGAACGGGAATGAATGCGCTTGAGGCATATGGTGCAATAAGCAAAAAATGGAAATTTGTAGGCGCGCTTTCGTTCATCGTTCCTGCGATAATACTTGCGTACTATGCTGTTATCGGCGGATGGATAACCAAGTACATGGTGGACTATCTGGTTGTTGACAGTGCTGTGATGGCGCAGGACGGATATTTCACAAACTTTATTTCAGCACCGATAGCTCCAATAGTGTTCATGCTCATATTCCTTGCAATAACAGCTTTCGTTGTTTTCTGCGGTGTTGAAAAGGGCATTGAAAAGTTCTCAAAGATAATAATGCCCGGTCTTATTTTGCTTATTGCTGCTATAGCGGTGTTTGCAGTCACACGCTCGTATACCGATGAAAACGGCGTGACAAGAACAGGCCTTGAGGGCATGGCAATCTACTTTATTCCCAATTTTGAGGGACTTACTGTTTCACGATTCTTTGAAATTGTTCTGGATGCGGCATGTCAGCTTTTCTATTCGCTCAGTGTTGCAATGGGCATAATGATAACCTACGGCTCCTATGTTAAAAAAGATGTTAACTTGAGCAAGAGTGTTACACAGATTGAGATATTTGACACAGGTGTTGCGATTCTCGCAGGCTTGATGATAGTTCCCACGGTTTATGTTTTCTCCGGTGTTGAGGGCATGAATCAGGGCGCCGGTCTCATGTTCATATCACTTCCCAAAGTGTTTGATGCAATGGGCAGTATAGGCGGCGTTGTAGGATTCCTGTTCTTTGTCATGGTAATTTTTGCAGCACTCACTTCCAGTGTTTCGCTCATGGAAACGGTGCTTGCAGGCTGTATGAATTGGTTCAAATCATCAAGAAAAAAGACAGCATTTATTCTGTTTGTCTGCTTCGCTGTTGCGGCTGTTGTAATATGCATGGGTTACAATGTGCTTTACTTTGAGGCGGTATTGCCCAATGGCACTGTCGGTCAGCTGCTTGATGTAATGGATTATATATCAACATACGTCATAATGCCGATAATAACGATATCCACATGCATACTCATTGGTTGGATAACAAAACCCAAGTGGGTTATTGAAGAGATGGAAGCAAGCGGTCACAAGCTCGGCAGAAAGGGCTTATTGTCAGTAGTTGTTCGTTATTTTGCACCTGTTATTATGACAATCTTGCTTGCAAAATCATTTGGCTTGTTCTGATGGTGTGATGATGTATTTCAAAAATTAAGCATATGCATTGTACAGAAAAAACAATGCAGTGCTATTTGTAATTTAGAAAGGAGAATACTATTATGTGTGAAAGTAAGTTTTTTGTTTGTAAGCATTGCGGAAACTTGGTAGGCGTCATAAACAATTCAGGTGTTCCTATGATATGCTGCGGTGAGCCCATGACACAGCTTGTACCCAACACTGTAGAAGCAAGTGTTGAAAAGCATTTGCCGGTTGTAACCGTTGAGGGCAACACTGTCAAGGCAGTTGTCGGCAGTACAGAACATCCCATGATTGAAGAGCATTTTATCGGCTTCATCTATTTGCAGACGGATAAGGGCGGTCAGCGCAAGTGCCTCAGTGCAGGGAATGCTCCCGAAGCGGTTTTTGTTTTGCCCGAGGGCGAAAAGCCGCTTGCAGTATTTGCATGGTGTAATCTCCACGGCTTGTGGAAAACTGAACTGTAAGTTTTTCGCAGGGGCTCTGCCCCCGCACCCCTGATTACTTTTGTAAAAAGTAATCAAAACAGGTGAATAAACATATAAACCAAACGCCTCCGTCACAATAATGGGACAGAGGCGTTTAGTTTGTCGGAGCATTATCGGTTGTGCATATATATATAAAATAGCTTTATCAAAAGTGAGGAAATATCATCAAGTTGCATCAATCTTAAATACCTCACAAACCATGTATGCAAGATATGAAAGAGGTGCAAACGAAATGCCCATAAGGCATCTGAAAGTCTTGTGCGAATTATATAATGTTTTAGCAGATATCATCTTAGGTATAAAGCCGGATAAAAACAGAAAAAAGGGCGAATTATCCGAAAAAGTGAGAGCCCTCATTGCTCGTCATTAAAATTCAACATATTTTTTCTGCGCTTAAAAAATCGTAAAACTTGAAAATCCTTCGTCACTTTGTTGTGACGGAGGATTTTTGATTCTAAAAATCTTATATTTGTTTTCTGTCGCTTTTATAAAAGCGACCGGGGGGTGGGGCAGCGCCCCACGGAAAAATCACTCAACAACAAGCGTCAAGAACAACTGACTTTCGGAAGCATCGGGGCGAACTCTGTAGAGCTTTGATGCTCCGCTTTCTTCAAGCGTATAATAAATCCAACCACCGCCCGTAAATATGTGATTAACTATACCTGCACAAAGCTGAACGGTACTTTTTCCGTCTTTGTCACATTTGAAAAGCCCATCGGCCGTTGTGTAATAAATGTTGTCGGAATATACATTTATACGCATGGGCATAAGGTTAAGGATTTCGGTTGGCGATGAGTTCTTATCGAGTTTTTGCTTGTATACTGCAGCAGTATCGTCTGCTATTGAGGCATAGTAGACGTTACCATTATCAACAACGGCAAACATCGTTTCGGTGGTTGTGAGAACTGTATGTTCCTGACCATCGGTGCGCATTTTGTGAAGATTATACTTGCCGTCTTCTGCAACAAAATAGAGGTAATTGTTGTAAAAACTGATATTCATTGCAAAAGAATCGGAAAGTTTGGCTCTGTTTTCACCGTTTACGGACATTTTGGAAATGCTGTTTTCCGATCTGCTTGAGAAATAGATGGTTTCATCGACAACTATCAGGCTTTGGACATTATCTTCAGCCAATTTGGTCTTTTCGCCTGTTTGAGCATCAATACGGTGCATGATGGGCGTACCGTCAGATTCGACTGTGCAGTAGATGCTATTATCCAACACGTTTATGTTGGATACTTTACCGTCGGCTATCTGGGACCATTCATCACCCGATTCGCTTATGCGATAGAGGCCGTTACTGCCATAGTAAATAAAACCGTCCTCGTGAGCAAAAAGGCCGGAGCAAAGAATGTTGCCATTAGTACTGCCGAGAGTGAACTGCGTCGAAATGTCAATTGATGGCTGACCGCCATTATTATTGCCGCAAGAACAGGTACAAACAGCGAGAAATGTACACATTAAAATTGCAAATATCTTTTTCATATTTTTATTATATCATAATTTGCGCTATATAACAAAAGAATATACAAAAAGAGCCGTGTTTTTTACGGCTCTTAACTAACGACTTCAAAGAAATGTGTTTATGTGTCTTGCTTAGTCTGCTACATAGGGCAAGAGTGCAACTATACGTGCACGCTTGATCGCTATTGCGAGGCTACGCTGATGTTCTGCGCAAACACCGCTCATACGACGGGGCATTATCTTGCCGCGCTCTGTTACATACTTGCGGAGCTTGTTGACATCTTTGTAATCGATGTAGTTTGCTTTTTCTACGCAAAAAGCACAAACCTTGCGTCTGCTTTTACGCGGACGGGGTCTCATCTTGCCTTCCTCCATGATAAATCTCCTTTACAAAAATAGAATTGATGTTAAATTTTGAATCAGAACGGCAGATCATCATCGTCAACTTCTGCAAAGCCTTCATCTGAGAGCGAGAATGACGGTGCTGAAGAATTGCTGCGTTCTTCATAGTTGTTCCTTGAACCGTCTTGATCACGCGGAGTCAAGAATTCGATATCGTCGGCGATTATTTCGGTAATATACCTCTTTGAACCGTCTTTAGCATCATAGCTGCGGTTTTGAAGCTCACCCACAACACAGACCTTGCGGCCTTTTGCGAGATATTTGCTGCAAAGCTCACCGAGCTGACGCCATGCTACGATGTTGAAATAATCGGTTACACGCTCACCCGACTGGTTCTGAAAGCGGCGGTTTACCGCTATCGAAAAGGAACACACGCTTGTACCGCTTGAGGTAGTGCGCAATTCGGGATCTTTGGTAAGATTGCCGATAAGAATTACTTTATTCATGATTTTTTCCAACTTTCAAGGATGTATAATGCTGTTACGCTTCCTTACGGACAACGATGAAGCGAAGTATTCTTTCGTCGTTCTTGAAGTTACGCTCGAGTTCGCGGGGAAGCTCGGGAGCTGCTTCGAAGTTGACGAGAACATAATAACCGTCTGTCTTATAGTCGATGGGATATGCGAGATGCTTCAAACCCCATTCTTCGACGCTTTCGATAACGCCACCGTTAGCTGTGATGATGCCGGAGAATTTATCGATGCAAGCCTTTATGACTTCACCCTCGAGTTCCGGTGTGATGATATACAGAGTTTCGTACTTGTTCACGCTTTTTCACCTCCTTATGGTCTTATGGCCGCAATTAAATGCGGCAAGAAGTACGTTAGCGACCCATTATAACATTATTATTTACCAATTGCAAGTATGTTTCTTATTAATGTGAACGTATCTTGCCTATTATGAAAAACACTATGAAAGCTACAGCGTTTACTGCCACTATGCTGGCGCCTGCCGGTGTGCCGATGCCATAGGATACTACCATGCCCAAAAAGAAACATACTACGGATACTATGGTTGAACATATTACTACTGCTTTGAAACTTTTGCATACACGCATTGATGTAAGTGCGGGGAATATGATAAGGCCTGATATGAGCATGGTGCCCATTATTCTCATTCCTACCACTATCGTGAGTGCAGTCAAAACGGCAACGAGCACATTATAAAATTTGGCTTTTATGCCTGTTGCCTGAGCAAAATCTTCATCGAATGTTATGGCAAAAAGTTTGTTGTAGAACAAAATATACAACACGAGTACTACTGCCGCTACCGAAAGTGACAGATAAACATCGGTTTGACTCATGGCGAGTATGCTTCCGAACATATAGCTGTATACATCGGCGCTCAGACCGCTGGTCAGAGATGTTACTATAACGCCTGCAGCGAGTGCAGCAGAAGAAATCAGAGCTATTGCGGCATCTGATTTGAGTTTAGCTTTTTCGCTCAGCCTTAAAAGGAAGAATGCTGCTATTACTACAATGGGTATTGCCACTGCTAAAGGGGCGGCATTCATTGCGACAGCTATAGACATTGCGCCAAAACCGACATGAGAAAGCCCGTCACCTATCATTGAATAACGTTTTAATACAAGTGTTACGCCAAGAAGTGCGGCACAGAGAGCAACCAGGATACCAACGATAACTGCTCGTGAGAGGAAAGAATATGAAAACATTTCGGATATGAGTTCAAACATGAGCATGTTCACCCCTTTCATGGCAGGCACAGTCACAGCGCAGGAAACGTGCACTTACATCGCTTGAACGGTATTCGTCCGATGAACCGAAGAACACGACTCCGCCTGTACCCATATGCAACACTTTGTTAGAATCATGAAGGGCACAGCTTACATCGTGGGATACCATTACTATCGTTATATGCTCTCTGGCGTTAAGATCTTTTATAAGTGAATAAAGTTCTGCTGTAGCAAGAGGATCGAGCCCTGTTACGGGTTCGTCAAGGAGCAGGAGCTTTGTGGTTGCACATAATGCTCTTGAAAGCAATACACGCTGTTGTTGTCCTCCGCTGAGCTCACGGTATGAACGCTTTTTAAGGTCTGAAATGCCCATGCGTTCCATATTTTCTAACGCTTGTGCTTTGTCGGTGGCAGAATAGAAAGGTTTAATTCCCGAATGTTTGCCGAGACAACCTGAAAGCACCACTTCAAACACGGAAGCAGGGAAATCACGCTGAATAAGTGTCTGCTGGGGGAGATAACCTATTTCTTTTTGGGTAACACCATTATATATTATTTCGCCTTTGCGAGGAGTCATGAGCCCGAGCATACCTTTTATCAGTGTAGATTTGCCCGAACCGTTTTCACCGACGACACAGAGATAGTCTCCGGCTTCAAGCTCGAAGCAAAGGTTTTCGACGGCTATTCCCGATTCATATGAAAGGGTGAGATTTTTACAACAAACAAGGGACATTATTTTAAGCCTTCTCTCAGATTTTCAAGGTTTTGATACATGAGTGACAAATATGAAGCACCGCTCTCAAACTCTTCTTTTGATACGTTGTGACATGAGTGCAGGAGCAGAAGCTGTGCGCCGGTATCATTGGCTATAGCTTGTGCCACGGTGGGTTTGGTAAGCTCTCCGTGAAAAACGGCAGTTATGCCTTTTTCTTTAATGGTGTCTATTATCTGCGCTATTGCTTTTGCGGACGGTTCGGTTTCTTCCGAACAGGAATCATAAGCGGAAATATAATTTAAGCCATAGTGCTTTGCAAAATAATGCATTGCAAACCTGTCTCCGAAACAAACAGTATCCTGCTTTGCACAGGAAAGCATTTCTTTCATGTCGGAATCGAGCTTGGATAGTTTGGCGCAATATGTATCTGCGTTTTCGATATATACGGAAGCGTTATCGCTGTCTGCGCTGCAAAGTGCATCAGCTATATTTTGCACCATCGTTATTGCAAGTTCGGGGTCAGTCCAAATGTGAGGGTCGAAGTGGGGGTGTTCATCGTGTGTTTCAAGCGTGTCGAGTGATATTCCTTTTGAAACATCGATTACCATTACATCGCTGTCGATACCTTCGATGATATCATGTGCCCATGCTTCCATATATTCGCCTGTATACAGAAAAATATCCGCTTCACTTATACCGATTATATCTTGCGGTGTGGGTTCATAGGAATGGCTTTCAACACCCGAGGGAAGCAAGAGGGATACAGAAGCATATTCGCCTGCTATTTCTTTTACAAAATCATATTGAGGAAAGAGGGTTGCAACTATTTTGAGTTTGCCGTCATCGTTTTTATCTGTGTCCGTACATCCGCACAACAAAAAAAATAAGGATGAGAGCATTGTACATATAAGCATTAAAGAAAAGGATCTTTTCAATTCGTTTCACTGACCTTTCTGTATATATAGTCTACATAAATATCAACAATGTCAATATCGGTATTTGCATATATCATTCTTGCGCCTACTGCATCTTCAACTTCGTTGAATATCAGCTTGCCGTTATCAAAAATAAAATCTACGCCTGCATAACCAAGGTCAAACATGGATGCAGCTTTAAGAGCAATTTCACGCTCTTCATCGGTCAGTTCATGGAGAACAGCACTTCCGCCAAGTCCGTAATTGCTTCTGAAATCCGAGTTTGACTGTCTTAACATGGCACAGACAATTTCATTGCCCACAAAATAAACACGAAGATCTTTGCCGATATCACCGGCGAGCTTTTGAATAACGGGTGCATCAGGAGCAATTCTGTCTATTGCGGTTTTAAGCTCGAATTCATTATGAGCGAGCATAACATTTCTGCCGCCGCACCCGTGTGCAGATTTTACGACAAGGGGGAATTCTCCGAGAATGGAGGCATCGTTGAAACTGTAATATGTATCCATTATAGGCAGACCTGCAGAAGCTGCACGCATATATGTGAGACGCTTGTCATTTGCGTTTTCAATAACATCACTGTTGTTGAAAACA
>JAFSFN010000244.1 GCA_017435185.1 Clostridia bacterium
AAGCACAGGTACATCAATCCCCCTTGAAAGTGCTCTGTAAAGAAAGCCGTAAAGCACATTGTTATCAAAAAACATTTGTGTTGTAAGGAAGTCACAACCTGCATCAACTTTTATCTTGAGGTGTTCGAGCGATTGTTCCAAACTTGCGCTTTCGGGATGCCCTTCGGGATAGCAGGCGGCACCTATCGAAAAACCGCCCCTTGCTTTTATTTCGCTCACAAGTTCGTAAGCATATGTATAGTTGGTTTTTTCGTCATGTGCATATCCCTCGGGAATATCACCGCGGAGTGCAAGTATATTCTCTATTCCGCTCTCTTCAAGCTCAGATATGAAACTTGATATTTTTTCTCTGCTTGAAGAAACACAAGTGAGATGAGCCAACGCCTCAACTCCGCATGAACGCACAAGTTTTGCCATTTCAAGCATATTGCTCGGCACACTTCCTCCTGCGCCGTATGTGACGCTTATAAAGTCGGGCTTGAGCCCTGAAGTTTCACGCACAACCTCATAGGCACGCTCTAAATCACTGCCCTGTTTGGGTGGAAACAGTTCGCATGAGACCGTGGGCGTTTTCTTTTTGAGCATATCTCTTATGTACATAAATATTCTCTCCCTTTAAGTTCAGGAACGACTGCGTTTTTTTTGATTTTCACTGCCTATCGTTTCAATATTGTACGGTGTTTCCTGATATACAAAATAGTTGAGCCAGTTTGCAAAAAGCAAGTTGGAGTGGCTACGCCAGCGCACACAGGGCGGTTGAGTTTCGTCATCATTAGGATAATAGTTACACGGAACTTTTATGTCCTTTCCCAGGCCTTTATCACGAAGATATTCCGTCTCCAGAGTTCTTGGGTCATACTCACTGTGTCCCATGGCAAATACGCGTGTGCCGTCATTGCTTGCCGCAAGATAGAGACCGGCTTCATCAGAAGTAGAAAGCACTTCAAGTTCTTCGTGCTTCATCACATCTTCTACATCGACCGCCGTATGACGGCTGTGGGGCGCATAAAAAACGTCGTCAAAACCTCTAAGCAGTTTGTGTGTTCTGCTCAAACGCTTGTGTTCAAACACACCGAACATCTTTTGATTAAGCGGATGCTTTTTTATTCCGTAATGATAATAGAGTGCCGCCTGCGCCGCCCAGCAAATATAGAATGTTGAGAATACATTCTTATCCGCCCAATCCATTATTTTTGTAAGCTCGTCCCAATATGTAACCTCTTCAAAGTCCATATGTTCAACGGGGGCACCCGTGATTATGAGTCCGTCAAAAGACTGATCTTTTATCTCATCGAATGTTTTATAGAACTCGACAAGATGTTCTTTGTCGGTATTCTTAGGCTCGTAGCTTGCTGTTCTCAAGAGTGTGACTTCAACCTGCAAAGGTGTATTTCCGAGCAGACGAAGGAGCTGGGTTTCCGTAGCTATTTTTGTGGGCATGAGGTTGAACACCGCAATTTTCAAAGGGCGTATATCCTGAGCTGCCGCACGATTGTCAGTCATTATGAATATGTTTTCAGCCGTAAGCGTTTGCGCCGCGGGCAATGTGTCAGGTATCTTTACCGGCATTATTGTTTACTCCTGCGATGATTTATTGAATTGATTGCTTTAACAAAATAAGTAAATACCCTGCTTCGCATATTGCAAAACAGGGTTGAAATTTCGCAATCCCCATCAAAGCGTGTGCGAAAGCATCACTGTCAATTATCGTACTCAAACACCGTTATATCATTATTTACGATATCATCGGTATTCATCTCAACGATGCAATGCCACTGTGTCATTTCAACACTGTTGGGATCATCATAAGCACTCCAGTCGGTATCGCAAACGATGCTTATGGATACATAGTCATTATATTTATCAACCGCATCAACTCTGCCCGAGCCTGCACCAACAGCCTCTTCATGCATTATGAAAACAAGGGATTTATGCTCGAAGAAATCTTCTGTATATCTTTCTGCAAATGCTTTGAACTCGCTTTCAAAATCAAACATAGAGGAAAACTTTTCCATGTACGCTTCTATATCGGCAACACTGTTTGCTATCGTATAGCCCATATAGCCGGGAGCCTTAAATTCTGCTTTTTCAGGTGTCTTTACGAAATATGATGCAAATGCACCCGGCGCAAAAGGCTCATTATCGGCAGGTGATGCCGTTACCTTAACCATTTCAGTCGGGTCGGGCACATAGAATGTAGCGGCAGGCTGTAAAGTTGTGTCTGCTGTTACAGCAGCATCATTTGTCTGCACAACAGTCGGGGAATTTGATGTTCCGGGTTGTGTGCTTTCGCCGGGAAGTTGATTTTCTGACGGATTATTACAACCGACACAGGCAAGCAAAAGAGCTGATGCCAAAAGCGAGACGGCAAATTTCTTCATTTTTAAGGAGCCTCCAAACTCAAATTTTATTGCAACGAGAGCAGAAAAAGCCCCCATTACAACAGATATTATTATATCATACAGTTTTTAGCTTGTCAGCCTTTTTTTCTATCTCTCCGGCTTTAGTTAACGCTATCTTAGTGCATACAGGACCTACGAGCTCATATACGAGAGTAGCACAAAGAACAACCGCCTGTATCTGTGTTCCGGATTCAGGCAATGCTACCGCCGCCATCTGTGCCATACCTATTGCTACGCCTGCCTGCGGAAGCAATGTTATGCCGAGATATTTGCGTATATTGGGAGATGCCTTAACCACTGTTGAACCAAGGTATGCGCCAAAATATTTACCGAGGGAACGAGCAACAAGATACAAAACGCCCAAAAGTCCGACCGAAGGCAGCACCGCAAGGTCAAGCTCAGCGCCCGATATTACAAAAAACAGCATAAAAAGAGGTGGTGTCCATGTATCACAATTATCGAGAACCTGCAATGCATCATCACGCATATTAACAAGCACCGCTCCTATTGCCATACACAAAAGCAGATCGGAAAGTCCAAACCTTTTTGCAAGGCCCACGCCGAGTATGACAGCTGCTATACATATGCACAATCTGTTTGCTTTTGATTTGAAAAAGCGCATTGAAAGTGCAACAATAAATCCTATCACTCCACCGACAACAAGCGAAACGGCAATTTCAAGTAAAGGTTCAACTATCATTGACATCACACCCATCTGCGCTCCCGAGCTTATCGACGTAGCGATCGCTATTGATATGGAAAACACCATGAGGCCTATCGCATCATCCATTGCAACAACCGGCAGAAGAGTGTTGGTAACTTCACCCTTTGCCTTATACTGTCGAACTACCATAAGAGTTGCCGCAGGAGCCGTAGCCGTTGCTATTGCGCCCAATGTAAGTACGACCGGCATATCAAAACCGCAGAGCCATAATGTGACATCAACCAATATAACAGCCGCAAGCGCCTGAAATACTGTTATGGTTATGGCTTTTGAACCTATTTGCTTTATGTGGTCTATTTTGAATTCGCCGCCTATTGAAAAAGCAATGAAGCCCAGCGCTACAGTTGTTATGATATTCAAACCTTCAGCCGCTTCTTTAGACAGCGCACCGAGACAGTATGGGCCTATCAAAAGACCGGCTATCAAAAAACCCGTTACATTGGGCAGGTTTATCAGTTTTACTACACGGGTAAGCAACAGACCTGCAACCATTGCTGCCGCAATACATAATAATTCCGTCATGTTATGTTCTCGGCACTCCTTCTACCCACATAAGCGGAATAGCAAACATTATGCCCGAATTCGGTCTTGACAAATTACCGCATACATCGTGTATGACATCTTTTACCGCTTCAAGTTCACTGTCTTCCACAACCATAAAAATCATTTTCCCCGATTCTCGTTCAGGATTTATAAATTTTCTGAGTGAACCGAATATCGGCGGCGGTTCGACCGAGGACTCATTAAGCGCCGTAAGCATACCCTTACAGTCGGTTACTGTTGCACCGCCTATGCCCTTTTCCATCAATTCGGACAATATCGGTGACACACTGTTCACATCGTTGGTTATAAACATTAAAAGCTGCATAAAAACCTCCTTAGTTTTAACAGGTCAAAAATCGGTATATGCAGGATTTGCATATACCGAAATGTTAACTTGGATTATTCGCCTGATATTGAGGCCAAAACGAATTTTACTTCTTTTCTGCCTTTTTAGCAAGTTTCTTTTCCATCATTTTTATTTTCAAATTACGGAAAAACGTGCGTACCTTTGTCCAGAAAATTCCGAGAACCACGCCGCAAGTAATAAACACACCTGCAATTATCTGCAATATATACGATGTTGTAGCGGGGTCTATGTACGCAAATGCCGAAGTTGAGAAAAGCATTATGCCGAGTGTTGAAAAAACCAATGCCTGAGCCGTTCTTGCTGCAAACTTTTTCATAATTTCCCTCCTGCTGTATTCTGTTCGGCAAGATTGTACACCAATACAGCCGAAAAAGCAAGCGCGCAAAGGTTTGTTAACTTATTGACGAACACAGAATCTTGCAGTATAATTTAATCAGTTCTCCTGACATAAAGTTGCACATTCGTGCCATACTGAATGAAAGGTGCTGTACATGCTACTGTTCTATACGATTTTTATTTACCGTACCGCACCTATGTCAGGTACGGTATTATTTTTGGGAGGATTTTCAAAATGACACGAGTGGCCGTTATAAGCATAATAGTAGAACCAAGCGGTAATATCGAACAGCTCAACACCCTTCTGCACGATTACAGCCAATATGTTATCGGCCGCATGGGAATACCTTATCGAGCCAAGAATATAAACCTAATAAGCCTTGCAATAGACGCGCCGCAGGATACTATATCAACGCTTTCAGGCAAGATAGGCAAGCTGACGGGAATAAGCGCAAAAACAGCATATTCGGGGATAATTTCCGATGAATGACGCATTGTTTTTAACGGATAAACTTGCTTGTGACCATTCGCTTTCCCTTGAAGAATACGCTTTACTCATCAGCCTTCGCGATGCAAAAAGCCAACAATACATTGCCGAAAAAGCAGCTTCTGTCCGAAAGACCATTTACAAGAATTCAGTCTTTATCCGAGGACTTATCGAAATAAGCAACTACTGCAAAAACGACTGCTTATACTGCGGCATACGCAGAAGCAACAGTTCCTGCGAACGCTATCGTCTCAGTGAAGAAGAAATTTTATCATGCTGTGATGAAGGTTATTTGCTCGGCTTCCGCACATTCGTAATGCAGGGCGGCGAAGACCCCTATTTTACGGACGCTATTTTATGCGGCATAATAAGCAAAATAAAGAATAAATACCCCGACTGTGCAATAACGCTGTCATTGGGCGAAAGAAGTTTTGAAAGTTATAAAAGACTTTATGATGCAGGTGCTTCACGCTATCTTCTGCGTCATGAAACGGCGGACGAGTGCCATTATGCACAGCTCCATCCGAAAGAAATGTCGTTTGACAGGCGAATGAAGTGCCTCAAAGATTTGAAGCAGATAGGCTATCAAACAGGCTGTGGCTTCATGGTTTCATCGCCACACCAGACAAATGCAATGCTTGCAAAAGACCTGAAATTCATAGAAGAATTTAAGCCGGATATGTGCGGAATAGGGCCTTTCATCCCACACAGGGCAACACCTTTTTCGAATATGCCGTCAGGAACAGCAGAGCTCACCTGTTATCTGCTCTCGATAATAAGGCTCATTCATCCGCCCATACTGCTTCCTGCAACCACCGCACTGGGCACGCTGGATGAATTCGGGCGTGAAAAAGGCATTAAAGCAGGCGCAAATGTGGTAATGCCGAATCTGTCGCCCTCTTGTGTGCGTGCAAAATACGAGCTTTACAACAACAAACTGTATTCACGCTCCGAGTCAGCGCAGGAAATAGAGGAACTTAAAAAAAGAATCAGAAACATAGGTTATGAGGTCGTCACCGACCGTGGTGACATACGCCTTAACAAATAAAACTCTAAACGGGAAGTTTACTGACCGTAAGAAAGGAATAAATATATGGCTATTTACGATCCCAAATCACTCAAGGCAGAAGAATTTATAAACGACGCCGAAATACGAGCAACGCTCGAATATGCAGAACAGAATAAAAACAATGTCGAGCTCATCGACCGAATACTTGAAAAGGCGCGCCCGAAGAAAAACGGCACTCAGACTACCTGCGAAGGTTTGACTCACCGCGAGGCTTCAGTACTGCTCGCCTGCGAGATTCCCGAAAAAGTCGAGGAAATATATCGTATTGCAGAAGAGATAAAACTTGCATTCTACGGCAACCGTATAGTAATGTTCGCTCCCCTCTATCTTTCAAACTATTGCGTAAACGGTTGCGTATACTGCCCCTATCATCTCAAAAACAAGCATATCCCTCGCAAAAAGCTCACTCAGGAAGAAGTTAGGAACGAAGTTATCGCACTTCAGGACATGGGCCACAAACGCCTTGCAATAGAAGCAGGAGAAGACCCTGTTAACAATCCGATAGAATACATACTCGAATGTATAAATACGATATACAGCGTAAACCACAAAAACGGCGCTATCCGCAGAGTCAATGTGAATATTGCGGCAACTACGGTGGAAAACTACCGTCGTTTGAAGGATGCAGGCATAGGCACATACATTCTCTTCCAGGAAACATACCATAAGGAAAGCTATTTGCAGCTCCATCCCACAGGCCCCAAGCATGATTACGACTATCACACCGAAGCCATGGACAGAGCCATGGAAGGCGGTATAGACGATGTGGGCTTGGGCGTTCTGTTCGGACTTGAGCTTTACAAATATGAATTTGCAGGACTTATCATGCACGCTGAGCATCTTGAGGCCGTTCACGGCGTAGGTCCGCACACTATAAGCGTTCCGAGAATAAAGCACGCTGATGATATCGACCCCTCGGCGTTTGATAATTCCATATCCGATGAAACATTCGCCAAGATAACCGCCTGCATACGCCTTGCAGTTCCGTACACAGGCATGATAATCTCCACTCGTGAATCCGAAGAAGTAAGAAGCAGACTGCTCAAGCTCGGTATATCCCAGGTCAGCGGCGCATCACGCACATCGGTGGGCGGCTACACACAGGAAGAACGCCCCCACGACACCGAACAGTTCGATGTTTCCGACCAGCGCACACTCGATGAAGTCGTTCGTTGGCTCATGGAAAGCGGTCACATTCCATCATTCTGTACCGCTTGCTACAGAGAGGGCAGAACGGGTGACCGTTTCATGACGCTTTGTAAAAACGGCCAGATATTGAACTGCTGTCATCCCAACGCACTCATGACATTGACGGAATTCCTTGTTGACTACGCTTCCGAAGAAACCAAAAAGATAGGTTTTGAGCTTATAGAAAAAGAACTTGAAAAAATACCCGCTGACAAAGTCAGAGCGATAGCAGCTCAAAACATCGAAGATATCAAGAATTCAAACCGTCGTGATTTCAGATTTTGATTTTTAGAATTTCAAATTTCAAAAGGATTGTTTTTATATGAGCCTTAATTCGACAGTATCCGCAGAGCGAGCGCACATCGCCTTTTTCGGAATGCGCAACGCCGGTAAATCAAGTCTTGTAAATGCAGTAACAAATCAGGAACTTTGCGTCGTGTCCGACACACCGGGCACGACCACCGACCCTGTCAGAAAAGCAATGGAGCTTCTTCCGATAGGCCCTGTTGTTATAATCGACAC
>JAFSFN010000029.1 GCA_017435185.1 Clostridia bacterium
AAAACGCCACACAACAGCGTAGTAAGTGTTTGCGAACAGTTTTTGGAATATTCCCTCTTCCCTGTCTTTACGCACCGCCAAGACCACATTAAAGCCGTCTGAATAGGATTTGAGCATATCTAATATCATTTCCGACGGTTCCTGAAGGTCGGCCGCTTTCATTGCGGCACAATCGCCGCTGCACTGTGCAAGACCTGCCAATATTGCCGCATGTGAACCGAAATTGCGTGAAAGATGCACTGTGACTATTTTTTTATCCTGTGCCGCCAGCTCTTTCATCACTGCATATGAATCATCGCCCGAGCCGTCATCAACGAACACGAGTTCATAGTCAAAGCCGTATTTACCAAGTTCACTGAGCACCTTTTGTTTGAGATCCGCATAAAGAGGCTTTAAGTTGTCCTGATTGTAGTATACAGGTATCACGATTGACAATTTTTTCATTCTGTCACTCCGATCTCCTTGCAATATTGCTGCTTGTCTCTTATATATTCCTGAGTATCATACTGCTCGTTCGACAGCACCAAGAGTACCGAATCGGGGGAAAAATCATACATATCTTTCCACACAAGTTTAGGTATATACAAACCTGTATCAGGGCTGTCAAGTACAAATACCTCTTCGCTGTCGCCATAGTCAACTCTGACCTTTGACGAACCGGCAAGATTTATAAGAACAAATTCGCTTTTTCTGTTGGCGTGTTTGCCTCTTACAACATTGCCCTGCGTTCCGAATATATAAAATATACGCTTTATGTCAAAGGGTATCTCGTTGCCGCTTTCAACGGCAACAAGCCAGCCTTTTTCATCGCCTCGTTGTTGAAATTTTATGATTTGTGCACGTTCAAGCATTTTATTCCTCCGCAAATATGCCGTAATAACAAAGACTTTTTCTTCCGTGCACAGTTTTTATATGATCGACCGCACAGCCTTCATATGCAAATCCGACTTTTTCATAAAAACGCCTTGCACGCATATTGTCCTCATAAACATTGAGATATACTTTTTTAAGTCCAAGCTCTTCAAATGCTATTCTGAGAAGTTCTTTTGTCGCAAACATAGCCGCACCCGTTCCCCTTGCACATTCGCGCATGGAAATGGCATATTCGGCATTCTCGTCATGATAATCTATATTTTTCAGGCTTATCGTACCCAGATATTCATCATTATCATCGGCTACCGCATAGTGTCTCGACGTATCGCTGTATGAATTTTGAATAAAATTGAGCACGCTTTTCATATCCATTTTATCAGGATCGAACCTAAAGTTTTGCACTGCATCGGGAGCTTTTATCCACTCAAGCATGAGCGGCGCATCCTTATCGCAGAGTTTACGCAATTTCATATTTTCAGCCCTCAAAAGAATTTAATGTATTTATTATATATTCCTGCTCCTCTACCGTGAGCCCATTGTACATGGGCAGCGACAGCACTTCATTTGCATATTTCTCTGTAATTGGGAAATCGCCTTTTTTATGACCGAGATATTCATATGCCTGAGACAGGTGGGGCGGTATCGGATAATGTATGAGCGTGCCTATTCCTTTATCAGCAAGATATTTCATAAGTTCTTCACGCTTATCAGTCCTTATCACGAACTGGTGCCATACCATTCCTGCACCTTCCTGCACTGACGGTAAAATCAAGTCTTTTCGATTTATGCCGGCAAGATATCTTTCCGCTATCTCTTTGCGCTCATTGTTGAGCTCATCAAGATGCTTCAGTTTTACTCGCAAAAGTCCTGCCTGCATTTCATCAAGACGAGAGTTTGCTCCCACGACCATATTGTGATATCGAACTTCACTGCCGTAATTGCGATATATCTTGAACAAACGGTGTATTTCTTCATTATCTGTTACAATAGCGCCGCCATCACCGAAGCACCCCAGATTTTTTGAGGGATAAAAGCTGAAACAGGAGATATCGCAATAGTGATTCGTATATTCTCCATCAAACATCGCACCATGTGACTGTGCACAATCCTCAACCAAATATAGGCCGTGTTTCTTACATACAGCACTGATTTTATCAAGACGGCAGGCCTGTCCGTAAAGATTTACGGATAAAACGGCTTTTGTTTTTTCGGTTATCTTTTCTTCAATACGCTCGGGGGCTATATTATAAAACTCATCAGGCTCAACAAAAACAGGAGTTGCCCCTGCCATGGTGATTCCCATAACGCTTGCGATATATGTATTGGCAGGCACTATGACCTCATCGCCTTTGCCTATATGAAGCACACGAAAAGAAAGATAGAGCGCATCCAAGCCACTTGCAAGACCTGCGCAGAAATCTGCACCGAGATATGCAGCAAATTCCTCTTCAAATGCCTTAACTTCTTTGCCGAGAATATACCAGCCGCTTCTGAGCACTTCAAGTGCTTTTTCTTCATATTCCTGCTGAAACCGCTTAAACTGGGGAAGCATATCTCCCTGCTTGATATTCATAAAGTAACCTGCCTCATTTTTCCTTATATCCATGCTTATATTACCATGCAACATAGTAAAATTCAATAAAACCATATCGTACATATAAAAAGACACGGACAAGTCCGTGTCTTTTTGTAAATACGCTTTATTCAAGCGTTATTTGTTTTGATTAGTTCTCCTTCTTAAGAACAACTACGCTTGTAGCAACAGCTGCGAGAACCATTACGCTTGCGAGAACGATTGTCATTGTTGTGGAATCGCCTGTAGCATCGATGCCGGGTTCAGGTGT
>JAFSFN010000245.1 GCA_017435185.1 Clostridia bacterium
AATTTTCACTTGAAAGATTTTTCAGAATGGTCTTGCCAATCTTCCCAAGACCAATAATTACTATCTTCATTTCCTTCATTTCGTTTTCCCCGATTCTTTATAATCCGAATACCGCAAAAATAAATACAATTGCATATATAATAGCATATATTCAATTAAGAATAAAGTAGAGAGAATGCACTAACCGTACCTCTTGTTGTCTATATCTTAATTTAGACATTGCTTTTTAGTTTTGCAAAAAAAAATAAAAGTCTCCGCTGAAAATGCGGAGACTTTCGAAAAAATCGGTTATTGCGGACAAGAGGTGTTGTTTTCGCGGCAGGGACAGAATGTGCCCATGCGGGAATAGTCAAGGCGGCAGGGGTCTTTTGCAACGATGCACTTGAGTATTTCAAGACATTCACCGAAGCGCTGGAAGTGAACTATTTCACGCTCACGAAGGAAACGCAAGGGATTCAAGAGCTCGGGGTCGTCGGTGAGTTGCATCAAATGCTCATATGTTGCACGAGCTTTCTGTTCTGCTGCCATATCTTCGGTGATGTCAGCTATCGGGTCGCCGGTTGCCTGGATATATGAAGCCATGAAGGGGACGCCGTTGGGGTCTGCGGGGTATACTGCCTTACCGTGCATGGTGTAATAACCCAAGAGACCGGAGTCTTTGATTTCTGCTATGGAAGCGTTGCGCATACACTGATGGATCATTGTGCCGATCATCTCCCAATGCGCAATTTCTTCGGTGCCGATGTCGTTGAGAGTGGCTTTCACACGATTATCGGGCATTGAGAAACGCTGGGTAAGGTAACGCACGCCTGCGGCAAGTTCGCTGTCTGGTCCGCCGTACTGTGCCATGAGAGCTTTTGCCATTTTGAGGTTTGGTTTGCTGATGTTTACGGGGTATTCAAGTGTTTTCTGATAGATCCACATAAATTATTTCCTCCTATTTTACTGCCAGGGCCAGTCGCTGCAAACATAGCAGCCTGTGTTTGTGGGGGTGTGGCCAAAGTTCTGAAGCGGTCCGTAAAGTTCGGCATATTTGTCTATCAATGCACGAAGTTTTTCGCCGAAGCAAAGATAGTCTGCTCGTGCGGCGGCATCGTTGGGATGTGTGTCAAGATACAAATTGAGCTCAACACAAACGAACTGCATTTCTTTTATCTTGTTCTTAAGAGCACATTCGGTGAGTTCCATATTATTAGCCATTTTTGCCTCTCTTTCTACTGCACCAGTTCAGGGAAGAATGTTCCCTTCTGCAGTGCTGTGCAGGGACAGAACCCTGTTTGATATTCCTGAATGGGGCTTTCTACCTGCGCAAGACGCTGATTCATACCGGCCATTAAACCTGTATTTGTACAGTCGCTCATGCAGGCTTCGCCGGCAGTGATCATGTTAGCGGCCGTTGCATTCGAAACAACTGAAAGTGTACGACAGCATCTGTGTCGATTCCTGTTTGTATACACGTTGATTCCTCCAATACTGTTATAGTTAATGTATAGTATTCCAAAGCGGCCATTGTTGTGAGCATACAGCGAAATATTATTGCAATACCTTTTCTTCTATGGTATTATATCGTGACGGCGGTAGGCTGATTGCATACTGCGTTTGGTATGTTAATTATTTTTGGAGGAAAGATATAATGGCAACAATGGAGAAACTTGACGGAAGCAAGGTAAAACTTACTATCACGGTAACGGCAGAAGAATTTGAGGAAGCTACACAGAAGGCTTATTTGAAAACAAGAGGCAAATTTAATGTGCCGGGTTTCCGCAAGGGCAAGGCTCCGAGAAAGATGATAGAGAGCGCATACGGCGAGTTTGCGTTCTTTGATGAAGCATTTGAAATCGTATATCCTGAAGCATATAAAAAGGCAATCGAAGAAACAGGCATACAGCCTGTAGGTCGTCCCGATATCTCGCTCGATGATTTCGGCAAGGACAAGCCGCTCGTATTCTCGGTAGAGGTTCCTGTACGCCCCGAAGTTAAGCTCGGCGAGTATAAGGGGATAAAAGTCGTAAAGCATGAGTATAATGTTACGGACGAGATGGTCGATGCAGAGATCGAAAGAGAGCGTGAGAAGATTGCCAGAATAGTAGATGTAGAAGGCCGTGCCGTAGAGAATGGTGACATGATCCGTCTCAATTACTCGGGCAGTGTTGACGGTGTTAAGTTTGATGGCGGCACAGCTGAAGATCAGCAGTTGATCATAGGTTCAGGCACATTTATTCCCGGCTTTGAAGAACAGCTTATCGGCGTAAATGCAGGCGAGGAAAAAGATGTAAAGGTTACTTTCCCCACAGAGTATCACGCAGAAGAACTTGCCGGCAAGGAAGCTGTATTTGCTTGCAAAGTGCTTGCTATCCAGAAGAAAGAGCTTCCTGTTGTTGATGATGAATTTGCAAAGGATGTTTCAGAATTTGATACAGTTGCAGAACTTCGTGAAGGCAAGAAAAAGGAGCTTGAAGAAGGCTTAAAGAGAGAAGCTGAAGAAGCAAAGATCAATGATGTAGTCAAGGCTGTCACAGACAATGCTCAGGTAGAGATACCCGATGTTATGATAGAAAGCCAGATAGACTATATGATTCAGGACATAAGCTATCGCTTGAGTGCACAGGGCATGAGCATAGAAGATTATGTTAAGTTTACAGGAAGCACAATGGAAGCATTGCGCGAAAGTTTCAAGGGCGAGGCAGAAACAAGAGTTAAAGCACAGCTGGTTATAGATGCTGTCGCCAAGGAAGAAAAGATTGAGGCTTCCGCTGATGAAATAGAAGAAGCTATCAAGACCTATGCAGCACGCTTCGGCGAAGAATACGCAGAAAAGTTTATCTCCAATCTCAGTGAAGAAGACAGATTGTATTTTGCTGACCAGATAGTTAATGATAAGACCATCAAGTTGTTGACAGACAATGCTGTTGAAGGTACAGCAAAAAAGAAGGCTGCTTCGAAGAAAACTGCAGCAGCAAAGGCTGAAGGCGAAGAAAAGAAGCCTGCCGCAAAGAGAACTTTAAAGAAAGCGGCAGAGAAAAAGGAAGAAGAATAATATTACTCAAAAAACAGGAGGAAGATTATGAGCAGTTTGATACCGATGGTCGTTGAACAGACGAACCGTGGTGAAAGATCATATGATATCTATTCAAGATTATTGAAGGATCGCATAATATTCCTTAGCGGAGAAATAAGGGACGATGACGCAAATCTCATCGTGGCTCAGATGCTTTTTTTGGAAGCTGATGACCCCGATAAAGATATAAGTCTTTACATCAACAGCCCCGGCGGAAGTGTGACGGCAGGCATGGCAATATATGATACTATGCAGTATCTCAAGTGCGAAGTCTCTACTATTTGTGTCGGTATGGCGGCAAGCATGGGTGCGTTTTTGCTTGCGGCAGGCGCAAAGGGCAAAAGAAGAGCGCTTCCAAATGCGGAGATAATGATTCATCAGCCTTTAGGCGGCGCAAGAGGTCAGGCGACCGATGTGGCGATACAGGCAGAACAACTGTTGAAGATAAAAGATAAGTTGAACGGTATACTTTCCCAGCGTACCGGCCAATCTATTGAAAAGATCAAGCTCGATACAGAGCGAGATAATTACATGAGTGCCGATGAGGCAAAGAGTTACGGTATAATTGACGAAATAGTACCGCCAAGGAGGTAAGATAATGCCCAAACATGTTGACGATAAAGCCGCTGTAAAGTGCTCTTTCTGCGGCAAGTCGCAGGATGAGGTCCAGCGTATAATAGCCGGCGCGGGAGTGTATATCTGCACAGTATGTATAGAACTGTGCCAGGAAATAATAGACGAAGATCTGGAAACGGTCCAGGATGCTGAAACAACCGATATCCCCAAGCCCAGAGAGATAGTTGATATTCTTGACCAGTATGTTGTCGGCCAGGACAATGCAAAGCATGCATTGGCAGTTGCCGTATATAATCACTATAAGCGTATATATTCCGATACAAAAAATGATG
>JAFSFN010000246.1 GCA_017435185.1 Clostridia bacterium
GCTTTTGAAAAAAGCGACGGAAAACCAATAAAGCAACAAAAAATAAGGCAATTAATTGCCTTATTTTTTATTGCTTGGGTATTTTTATTTATTTCCCCTTCTTGTTTTTGACGACTTTTTTCAAAAAGTCGGCGGGGTATGGGGCAGAGCCCCATAGAATGTGGGGTACAAGGGGCAGAGCCCCTTGAGTAAAATCTACGCAAAAAGACAAGTCAAAAGCCCTATTATCACGCTTGCGGTTATGCCGTAAACAAGTACGGGGCCTGCAATGGTGAAAAGTTTTGAGCCGACGCCCATTATAAGTCCCTCACGCTTGAACTCCATTGCGGGCGAGACTATGGAGTTTGAAAATCCTGTTATGGGAACTACCGAGCCTGCACCTGCCCATGCGCCTATCTTGTCGTAGATGCCGATTCCCGTAAGCAGTGCGCCCAAGAACACCATGACTATTGCTGTAATGGTGGCGGCCTCGGTTTCGTTTGCCTTAAAAAGCACCGTTGCGCCGTCGCTCACGAGCTGACCTATACAGCATATAATGCCGCCCGAAACAAACGCCCTCACGCACTGCATGAAAGTTTGGCTCTTAGGCTCTCTGCTTTTGACTTTTTCCTGGTATTCTATCTGCTCCTGTGTTTTTTGTTGTTTAGCCATTTTTTACATCTCCCCCGTTTCTTTTATCCTGTCCTTTTGGACATACGCCTTATAGCGCACCTCACGGCACAAAGGCGTACCGTTTCCTGCATTTGAATCTGCCGAAGCTATGGGTATACGCACATTATCACCCATTATTTGCTCTCCTTCCGTAACCTTACACACAAACACTGCCTCCGACCTGTCATTGGGCGCATTGTTTTTTGCAAACAAAAGCACTGCGAAAACGCACAGTATCACCGCCGCAGTCAATGAAAGTATCAAAATAAGTTTTTTTCTCTTGGTCATAAAAAATACCTCAGCAATATTTTGCCGAGGTATTCGGGATTATATGTATTTTTAATTTTTCTGATTTTCTTCTTTTGCTTTCATGAGCGCATCGTAAAATTCGGGCAGGGCATTTTTGAGGCGAACTATGCCCAACGAAGGATTTGTGAAGCAATGCTCGGAAGTGCCTGTGAAAACAAGCGAAAGGTCGTCCGCTTTTCGTATTTCATAGCCCACCGTGAGCCCAACGCCGTTAAAGTCTTTTACGCACACGCTTATAACCGTTTCGTCCGCAAATTCAAGGGGTTTTCTGTATTTGCAATTTATCGCCACAACGGGCGAAACAAGGCCCTCTTTTTCAAAACGATCGTAGCCAAAGCCGATGCTGTTAAGGAAAGCCACTCTCGCTTCTTCCATAAGACGAACATAATTTGAATGGTGAACTATGCCCATTTTATCTGTTTCGTAATAGTTTATTTTACGCCTGTATTCAAACATATTTTCTCCGTTTTCAAAGCGTATAACTTCTGTAGGTTTTTCCGTCAATGTCCTTCCACTCAAAAGTGCCGCCGCAAAGTGTCATATAGCTATTTGGCGTGCCGTCCTTGGGAAGCGACACCGAGCCCGGATTCATGTATACATAGTTTTCATGCTCTTCCAAGACACTCACATGAGTGTGCCCATGAAGCAGTATATCACCCTTATTGAACGGAGGAAGCGCATCGTTATTGAACTTGTGCCCATGAGTGGCAAATATGAGCCTTTTTCCGAAAGAAAGCAGTGCATATTCTGCCATTATCGGAAATTCGAGCACCATTTGGTCAACATCACTGTCGCAATTTCCTCTTACGCAGAGTATGTTCTCCTTGCAGGCATTGAGCATTGCGGCAACCTCTTGGGGCGCATACTCTTTCGGGAACGGATTCCTCGGCCCGTGATAGAGTATATCGCCCAAAAGCAGCAGTCTGTCCGTTTTTTCTTTTTCAAACGCTTCGAGCAATTTTCTGCAATAAAACGCCGAGCCGTGTATGTCGGAAGCTATCATCCACTTCATGCAAAGAACACTCCTTAATTTGAGTTGTAATGCTCCAAAAACTGTTTTGTGCGCTGTTGCTTGGGATTTTCAAAAACCTCGTGCGGTGAGCCCATCTCGCACACAACGCCTTCGTCCATAAACATAACCGTCGTTGCCACATCCTTGGCAAACTGCATTTCATGCGTGACTATAACCATTGTGGTATCATGGTCTGCAAGCGAGCGTATAACACGCAGGACCTCGCCTGTAAGCTCAGGATCAAGCGCACTCGTGGGCTCGTCAAAACAGAGTATGTGCGGCTCAAGCGCCAAAGCGCGCGCTATCGCGACTCGCTGCTGTTGTCCGCCGCTTAACTGATGGGGATACAGGTCCATTTTGTCGGCAAGTCCCACACGCTTCAAAAGTGATATGGCGTTTTGCTCTATTTCTTCTTTTATTTGCTTTCGGTTTTGCTTGTAATCCGCTCTTTCCTTTGCAAGCAGTTCGCTTGCAAGCATTACGTTTTTCTTTGCCGTGTATTGCGGAAACAGATTGAACGACTGGAAAACCAGCCCGAAGTTCAGCCTTTTTCTTCTTATATCGCTTTCTTTTTGGGTCGTCTTATCGTCAGCATCAAAAAGCATTTTTCCGTCAACAGCAATCGTTCCGCTGTCGGGTCGCTCAAGAAAGTTCAAACAGCGAAGCAAAGTTGTCTTTCCACTGCCCGACGAGCCTATTATCGCAAGTACCTCGCCTTTTTCGATTGAGAAGTCGATCCCCTTTAAGACCTCGGTATCACCAAAGTTCTTTTTTATGTTCTTTACTTCAAGTATGGCCATGAACCGCTTCTCCTTATGCTCTGAAGTAGTCGAGCTTGCGCTCAATATATCCGAACAGCAATGTCAATATTCCGCAGAACAAAAGGAAGAATATCGCCGTTGAGAACAACGGCCATATAAGTCCCTTTGTGGCGAACTCTTTTGACATCATGATTATTTCCTTGTTTGCGATTATGTTTGCAAGCGCAGTGTCCTTTATGAGCGTAATTATCTCATTGCCCATCGGCGGAACGATGCGCTTTATTACCTGTAAAAGCGTTACTTTGAAAAATATCTGAGGTTTGGTCATGCCCAATACCTGACCTGCTTCATACTGGCCGCGCGGTATGACCTCTATGCCGCCTCTGTATATCTCGGAAAAATAGCAGGCATAGTTGATTATGAATGCGATTATTGCCGCAGTCATTCTCGGGAACGCAAAATCAAGCCCCAAAAGCCCCGGACCGTAGAAAATGACTATTATCTGCAGCATAAGCGGCGTACCCCTTATAATCCAAACGAAGGTACGCACCAAGAATTTGAGCGGCTTAAAGGCGCTCATCGAGCCGAATGCAATTATAAGACCGAGAGGCAACGCAAACGCAAGCGTTGCGAAAAACAGCTCGCAGTTGAGCCCGAATGCTTCAAACAGTTTTGAAAAAATGACCGAAGGTTCCATAGTTCCTCTTTAGAAAACAAACGGGGCAAGAGCTTTTGAATAAAAGCTCCTGTCCCCTTATTTTTTATAATGCTTAATTATTCAGCAAGGCTGAGGCCGTACTTTTCTGCCAAAGCGGGGAGAGTACCGTCTGCGATGAGCTCTGCCATTATTGTGTTAACTTCTGTGCAAAGGTCACTGCCTGCACGGAAACCGATGCCGTATTCTTCAACTGAAAGCTCAACACCTTCGACTATCATGAGGTCTTCATAGTCTGTGCCTTCGCCTATCATGCTCTTTGCAAGTGTCCAGTCAAGAACTGCTGCATCAGCAGTGCCTGCCTTGACTTCAAGAAGTGCGTCAATCTGCTTTGTTACCTGTATAGCATTTGCGTTCTTAAGATTTTCGTCTTCAGCAACAACGCTTTCACCTGCACTGCCTGCTTCAACAACGATATCCTTGTCAGCAAGGCTCAATGTGTCAACATATGTTGCAGCGTTCTTCTTGTTGATAACGATAACCTGCATATTCTTAACATAGGGGTCGGATATAGCTATCTGTGCCTTGAGGTCGTCGTTAATTGTCATGCCGTTCCAGATGCAGTCTATAGCCTTGGAGTTGAGCTCGACAACCTTCATGTCCCAAACTATTTCAACGAATTCGGGCTCAACGCCGAGCTTTTCGCAAACTTTCTGTGCAAACTCTGTGTCAAAGCCTGTAAAGTTGCCTGCTTCGTCTGTGTAGTTCATGGGCTCGTAAACAGTGTA
>JAFSFN010000247.1 GCA_017435185.1 Clostridia bacterium
CCAGGGCGCTCCCGAGATTCCCTTTGAAGGCGGTCTCCCCCGCTTTGCAAGACTTAAGAAGGTTCTCGCAAACAAGTAAATTCAACCCAAACATCAAGAGCATTTCAGAGGATCAACTCTCTGAAATGCTTTTTTATATTGACAGCATAAGAAAAAACACAAATAATATTCTTATAAAAAACAGGAGGCACATATATGACTTTCAAAAAAGCACTTGCGCTAATTTTGGCAATTGCCATGTGTTCAAGCATGACAACGCCCTTCTCCGTTGCCGAAAGTGAAACTGTAATCAGAGGCGATGTTACGGGTGACGGCAAAATAAACTCACGAGACATAGCCGTTATCCAAAAGCATATTTTGGGCAATTCAATACTTAGCGATAACTCTTTTGATGCCGCTGATGCAAACGCTGACGGTTCAATAAACTCTCGAGATATTTCGCTCATTCAGAAGCAGATTTTGGGAACAAATACAGCTCCGGCTGTTTCGTTGTCACTTTCCGACATAACAGAGATTGCAAAAACAGCTTCAAAACAGGATATGCCGCAAACACTCACATATAAAGACACTACTTTGAGCAAAGCCGCATATACTGTTCTCTTTGCTCAGGCTATAAGCAATATAGATCTTTCGGATATTCAAAAAACATACACAACCGCCACTGTAAAAACAAATGCTTCCTATATCTGTAAAGCTGACTTTTTGAATGTTTCCGCTCTTTCAAAGTCAGGATATGTATTTGCCGCCGAAGAAATCATCGCAGAATTTGAAGAGACTCAATCCATTTTAAGTTCAGTAAACTTTACTGCAAATTATATGGGCGCAGATGTTTTGTTCGGCGAACTTTGTTATGAACACTGTGCAAAGCTGTTTGCAGATATTCTTGTTTTCTACACAGAAAACGCAGTGCTTCCCCAGAGTGTAAACACAGGATTTGCCGCTATTACATTGAATGATGTTTTAGATGCCTCACATTCGCTCTATCTTGCATATTACGCACCCAACTATGTCAACGATACCACAACATTCACAGCGAATGTCAGTGGCGTTATAAGCCTCACTGAAAACTGTCGTGTATCGCAGGCACAGTTTTTCAAGCTCATGTGTGAAGCAATTGCAGAGATAAGCGATTCATCTCCGTCAGCTTATACACTTACTTCGGTAAAACAAAACAGCGGCGGCACTGGAGACGGATTTAATCACTACATGATGTGCAAAGATGCTTATATATATGCCGCCAAGCAACAGCTTGCATACATGGCAACAAACGCAACGCCTGCGAATTATATAACCTTTGCTCAATCTCAAGGCTATACAAACCAAAGCGGTGAATTACACAAAGGCAATCACCCGTATGAATATCAGTTTATGGGCTTGGTGGAAGCGCTTGCAAATTATCGTTCAACAAACACGCTCCCGGATTATGTGTTCACAAGCGCTAAACTCGCTATCAATACTAATCTGTCATCCGCTCCTGCTCCGATAGTAAAGCCTGCTCCCGAAGGTTATGCAACCCTCACTGAAATAGGTATAGCAGCCGACAGTCAGAATCTTTATTATAAGACAAACACTCGTTTCCTCGATGCCATAACAATTGGCGGTCAGCGTTTGAACATGCCAACTTTCCTTGCTTTGCTTACACTGGCAGTAAAGAATATCAATGACGGCAAGCTCACTGAAGATATACTTCTTCCCTCCGCTGTTGCAAAACCCATTGGCGAAACAGACAATAATGTCGCAGGCAATATCCTGAAAGAGGAATATCTCACTCTCGCAAACGAAATATCCACAGTGTTGTATGCAGAAAATGCTGCGGCACCGAACTCATTCACAACATCGCTCGGCACACTGAGTTTTACCGATACGCTTGAAATGTTTGTGCGAATAGTTGCTTATTTCTATCAAAACAATACTCTTCCAGAATATTGTGAAATTGCTGCAACTCCCACTTTGCCGGATATGTCTGCATACCTTAAACAAACAGCAAACTGTCAGGTAAATAATGCCGTAATACAGGAGCTTGCCGTAACGGCAAAAGGCGATGCATCAACTCCTTATGAAACAGCAAAGAATATATTTGACTATTTACAGGAAAACACATCGTACTACTTCCCCGTGTATTCCAACACACGCTATGGCGCACTTCAAACTTGGCAGAATCGCACCGGCAACTGCTGTGACCTTGCTCATA
>JAFSFN010000248.1 GCA_017435185.1 Clostridia bacterium
CAAATGAGATAGTGCCGAGCAGAGCAAAAGTACTTGCAGGCAATCTTGAAAGGCTGGGCATTGTTAATTCGGTCGTGACGAGTGCTCATCCCGATAAACTCTGCAGTGTGCTTGATGGCTTTTTTGATGTCGTTTTGGTCGATGCGCCGTGTTCGGGCGAAGGTATGTTCCGTCGTGATGAAATGGCGATAGAGGAATGGTCGCAAGAACACGTGGAAGCGTGTGCATTGCGTCAAAAAGCGATACTTGAAAGTGCTCAGCAGGCAGTTAAAGGGGGAGGCGCACTTATATATTCCACCTGTACTTTTTCCGAGGAAGAGAACGAACGGGTTATTCGGTGGTTTTTGGAAACATATCCTGACTTTGAACTTGAGTTCATGCACAGACTGTATCCGCACACATCAAAAGGTGAGGGGCATTTTGTGGCAAGGCTAGTTCGCAATTTCTCAAAAAACACAAAGCGGCAGGCAAGCATGCAGCTTAGAATATGCAAGGACAAAGAGTATGAAAAGTTCATGAAAGAGGCGTTTATCAAAATTCCTGATGCTGTGCCGTATCTGCTTAATGACGGCCGTGTGATATTGCTTTCTTCGTTTATGCCGGAGATGCTTAAAAAGTTAAGGATAATATCATCGGGTGTTGAAGCGGGCGAAATGCTTTCCAACAGATTTGCACCGTCGCATAGCCTGTTTATGGCGGCTTATGGGTGTGAAATGAGCAAAAAGGTGTCTTTTAACCGTGACGATGAAGCACTCATGCGTTTTTTGAAAGGCGAAACTACAGAATGTGATAATGACTTAAAAGGCTACTGTGCAGTGGCTGTTGACGGATATAATATCGGCTTCGGCAAGGCTTGTTGCGGCATCGTCAAGAATCATATACCAAAAGGACTAAGGATAATATAAATATTAAATACAATATATAAATATAAATGCCTTTAAGGCATGGAGGATAAAAATGACAGACGGCAGAATAGTAGTGGGAATGTCGGGCGGAGTAGATTCATCGGTTGCAGCACTTTTGCTTAAAGAGCAGGGCTATGATGTTATAGGCGTTTTCATGAAAAACTGGGAAGAAACTGACGAAAACGGTGTCTGTACGGCGACTGCGGATTTTGAAGATGTGCGCCGAGTATGCGAAAAGATAGATATTCCGTATTATACCGTCAATTTTGCAAAAGAATATAAAGAACGAGTGTTTTCGCTGTTTCTTGAAGAATACAAGCAGGGAAGAACGCCAAACCCCGATATTTTGTGCAACAGCGAGATAAAGTTTAAGGCATTTCTTGAGTTTGCAATGGGGCTTGATGCGTCTTGGCTTGCAACAGGGCACTATGCAAGGCTGGACAAGCGTGACATGTCAAATGTCAAGCTGCTTCGTGCGGCAGACCTCAATAAGGATCAGACCTATTTCTTGGCAGGATTGAAAAAGGAACAGCTTGAAAGGGCAATGTTTCCCATAGGCGATATAGAAAAGCCCAAACTGCGTGAAATGGCAGAAAAGGCAGGGCTTTCAACAGCGAATAAAAAGGACTCGACGGGGATATGTTTCATCGGCGAGCGCAATTTCAAACATTTTCTTTCGCAGTATCTGATGACCGACCCCGGTGATATGGTCACGACTGACGGACGAATCATAGGCAGACATGACGGACTTATGTTTTACACTCTCGGTCAGCGCCGAGGCCTGGGCATAGGCGGTCAAAAAGACGGCAACGGCGAATCGTGGTTTGTCATAGATAAGGACTTGAAAAACAATAGACTTATTGTTGAACAAGGGGAAGGCGAAGCGCTTTTCTCAAATATAGGAGTAGTCA
>JAFSFN010000249.1 GCA_017435185.1 Clostridia bacterium
GAGCAGGAGCAGGCAGACCTGAGAGCCAAGATTGAAATGCTTGAAAACGAAATACAGAATCAAGAAGATCAAGCGGAGAATGTTGATAGGTTTATCCGACAGGCAAAGAAATACCTGTACTTGGAGAAGCTGACCCCCACTATTCTGAACGATATGGTAAACGCCGTATATGTTCATGCACCGGACAAGTCCAGCGGACACCGAATGCAGGATGTGACGATCAGCTACAACTATATCGGCATACTCCCCGCCAATTTACTCTATGACGTTATGAACGGACAAGCGGCATGATTAAATCATGCCGCCTTACCGAAAACATTATTATACTGTTTTATTGGACCGCCCCGAACCGCTCCTTTTTTGCTTTATTTAATCGTTTTTAGTGCCTCGTTTATATCACTGTATAATTTAATCGAATCTGTGAGTTTTGCTTTTTGCAGTACTTTCATAGGTTGAGTTCGTACACCGCAGCAAGAAATGGGAATATCTTTTTTCATACAACTTTCTGCAAGTGTTTCCAGAGCATGAATGCCTGTTGCATCGATTGCTATAACACCGTCAAGATTCAGAATCAAAGCTTTATCACTGTCGGAAACAGTTATTGCGGATATTTTATCTGATGCGCCGAAGAATATGGGACCTGTAATATCGTATACTGCAGCTTCGTTTATGGATTCATTTTTTTTTGCACCGCTTTCATCAGCCATACGCTTCATGAACAGTATTGTTGCCAAAATGATACCGACTACTATTGCTATTACAAGATCAAATACTACAGTGAGTATAAAAGTGAGAACGAGAACTAAAGTGTCGCTTTTGGGTGATTTCTTGATTATATCGGTAAACTCACGCCATTCACTCATATTGTAAGCAACTACAAATAAAATTGCTGCAATGGCGGGCATGGGGATGAGTTTAGCATACGGCATGAATACTACCAAAACAGCCAAAAGGACTATTGCGTGTACCATGCCTGCAACGGGAGTACGACCGCCGTTTTTTATATTTGCGGCAGTTCTTGCAATTGCACCTGTTGCAGGTATGCCGCCGAATAAAGCAGAGCCTATATTGCCGAGGCCCTGTGCCACAAGTTCCATGTTTGAATTGTGCTTAGCTCCTATCATACCGTCGGCAACAACACATGAAAGCAAGGATTCGACGCCTGCAAGTACAGCTATAGTGACTGCATCAGGCAAAAGCGAAATGAGATTATCCAAGTTAAACATGCCGTCAGGAATAGCAAAGCTGGGAGGAGCTGATGAAATATCGGGATAGAGAACGCCTATTGTGTTAACATCCAAATCAAATACTTTAACCACTATTGCACAAACTATAACAGCAACGAGTGAAGCGGGAACTTTCGGAAGAAGGCGGGGCAGGAATATGAGAATAGCAAGTGCCAATATTCCTATAGCAAAAGCCCAAACATTAAATGTTCCGAAACAGCGTATAACTTCTGTAAGTTTTTCCATCGTTTCAATGGGAGCATGCTGGAAAGTCAGACCAAAAAAGTCTTTAAGCTGGCCTATCAGAATGGTTACTGCAATACCCGATGTGAAACCTGTGGTTATCGTGCGCGGAATGAATTTTATGAGATTTCCGAGTTTCAAAAGACCCATTATAATGAGTATTATGCCTGCCATTATGGTTGCAACAGCAAGACCGCTTATACCTTTTGTTGCAACGATTCCTGCGACTATAGTGGCAAATGCGGCTGTGGGACCTGCTATTTGAACTTTACTGCCGCCAAGAAGCGACACTATGAAGCCAGCCAAAATAGCTGTATAAAGACCGACTGCAGGGCCGACACCTGAAGCAATAGCCAGCGCTATGGAAAGCGGAAGCGCTATTATGGCAACGATTATACCTGAAATAACATCCTGACCGAACTGTTTTTTTGAGTATGATTTCATGCATGAAACAAAACTCGGACTCAGCTTTTCCATTTTTTGATTTCTCCTGAAAACTGTTTTTATAACTTTGATACTATACTGCTTTTAACTGCAAAATTCAATATTATCATACACATTTAATTGTAATGATAAGGAATGAATGTTGCACATCTTAATTTCTCTCACAGCACACATGAGGGGTATCTTTTTGTTTTATTATGCTGCAACAGTATCCTACGCAAAAATACTTGTAATTCACCGACAGCGTGATATAATGAATGTGCGACACAATCTAACATTTTTCACAGTAGGTATGCTTTTGGTAAAAACGTATGCCTAGTTGTTATACCCTTCCGGGAAAGGAACTGTGTCGCAACAGGATCAGACTGCGTTTTTCGGTGCGTAGTTTCGACTGCGCACTTTTTA
>JAFSFN010000250.1 GCA_017435185.1 Clostridia bacterium
CATTCATCGACTTGATGGACAGATTAAGATTAAGCAGTTGCTGTGATACTTCCATAAGAAGTCCGGGTCTCTCGCTCGCCGTTATCTGTATGCCTGCAGTATACGACGACTTTATGTTCTCGCTCCACTCTACCTCTATGATTCGTTCTATATCTGAACGCAATGCATCGGCATTGGGACAGTCCGCTCTGTGAACGGAAACGCCTCTGCCTCTGGTGATGTAGCCCATAATCTCGTCGCCTCGGACAGGATTACAGCAATGAGCAAATCTGACCGTCATATTCGGGTCGCCTCGCACGACTATACCGTGTGAATTTGCGGCCGTTCTCTGGAAATTTTCTTTCTGTTCAAGACGCAAAGCCGCTTCTGCCGCTTTTCTTTCCTTGCGGCGCTGTTCCAAAACTCTGTGCAGTACCTGGCCTGTGCTTATTCCGCCATAGCCTATCGCCGCACAAACAGCATCTATATCAGCCATATTGAAACGCTTGAGCATATCGGTGAAGTATTCTTCTTTTGTTACATCACTTAGCTGCAAGCCCTGGCGTTTTGCCGCTTCCGCAAGCATTTCCTTGCCTCGCTGTATATTCTCCTCACGGTTTTCTTTCTTGAACCATTGTCTTATCTTCGCCTTCGCCTGCTGGGTCTTGACGATATTCATCCAGTCACGGCTCGGAGCGGAGTTTGTCGATGTTACTATCTCAACAACATCGTTGTTTTTAAGTTTATAGTCAAGGCGCACAAGCGCACCGTTGACCTTTGCGTGATGCACTCGGTTGCCGAGATTTGTATGTATTCTGTATGCAAAATCAAGTGGCGTACTGCCTGAGGGAAGGTCGATTATCTGACCCATCGGCGTGAGAACATATACATAATCGCTGAAAAAGTCCTTACGGATATTGTCAACGAATTCTCTCGTATTACTTGCATAATTCTCAAGCTCCAAGGCTTCACGAAGCCATGCGAGCTTGCTGTCCAAATCGTCCTGTCCGCTCCTGCCCTCTTTGTACATCCAGTGTGCGGCGATACCGTATTCCGCCGCTCTATGCATTTCAAACGTGCGTATCTGCACTTCAAAAGGCAGACCGTCACCACTGAAAAGCGTGGTGTGCAGCGACCTGTACATATTTACTTTAGGCATTGAAATATAGTCCTTAAATCTGCCCGGAACAGGTTTCCAGTGCGAATGGACTATGCCAAGTGCCGTATAACAGTCGTTTACGGTATTTACTATTACTCGAAGTGCAATAAGGTCGTATATTTCATCGAGCGACTTGTTCTGTCGCATGAGTTTAAGATATATGCTGTAAAGATGCTTCGGTCTGCCGTTTATCTGCGCCTCAATACCCATTTCTCTGAGATATCTGGAGATGTCACCCATTGCCTTGTGCAATGTAGCCATGCGCTCATTCTGTTGCATTTCAACTGCTTCTTTAAGCTTTTTATAGTCATCGGGCCACAAATATTTGAAGCACAGATTTTCAAGCTCGCACTTCACCGCACCCATGCCGAAGCGGTGCGCCAGCGGAGCGTATACTTCCAATGTTTCTCTTGCTTTTCTTCTCTGTTTTTCGATACTGCAATATGCAAGCGTGCGCATATTGTGCAAACGGTCAGCCAGCTTTATGATGACAACACGAACATCTTTTGCTATTGCAAGAAACATTTTTCTTAAGTTTTCCGCCTGCTGATCCTCTTTATCCAAAAGGTCGGCGCTACTTGTTCGCGTGAGCTTTGTTACACCATCTACCATGCCTGAAATATCGGGGTTGAACTTTTTGGTTATCTGCTCTACCGTGACATTCTGTCCGTCCTCAACGGTATCGTGCAAAAGGCCTGCCGCCACCGTACTTGCATCCATGCCCATATCGGCAAGTATTATGGCAACACTTTCGGGATGCGTGTAGTACGGTTCCCCGGATTCACGCACCTGTTCTTTGTGCACTTCCTGTGCAAATATCGCCGCTTTCTCAATAAGTTTGAAATCATTATCAGAATACTTTATACGGCACATTTCCAAAAGTCTATCCATATTTCTCTCCCCAAAGCCCAATCACGCTTTTTTTGACGCAAGCTCTTTTATTGCCGAATATGTTACGCTCTCCTCAAGCTCTCGCTTTTTGGGAGAAGCGGCAACACATACGCCTCCCGAATCTTTTCTTTCCAAAAAGCCCAGTTCCGCACACACTTTTATCGCAAAACGACATGAGTTAATTTCCTCCGTGCCCATACCGTCGCTCAACTTTCGTTCAAGCTCTGCTTCGTTATAAAAATCGGGCCCTTTTTCTTTCATCATGCGGTAATACGGAATAATACCGTCCCTGCCCTTAAACAGTTTTTCTACGGCATCATTCATGCCGTTCGCGCTGTTATCATAAGCATTTTTCAATATGCGAGCATTGCAGGCTCGCTTTTTGATTTCATTTATTACACCCGCACACGGTACACTGTCATATATGATTATATTTCTGTACCTTGTCAATTTGAGCCTGTCCGCTATCGGAGCAAATATAACCGCATTATACGGACACGGCGTTTCCCTGTTGGCAAAGAAGCTCATGTTCGCATTTTGAGAAAGTCCTCTCGCATTAAGCTCACAAATAAGTTTTTCAGCTCCCTCGGGAGTAAAGCACAAAACCGCCGTACCCCATGCTCGCTGTTCTATTTTGTCAATCGTTTCGGTCGTTTCTTCGACCTCACACGGTTCGTTTCCGTATGCGGCATTCTCCACGAGTGCACGCATAAAATCGCTTTCATGCCTTGAAATATATGCTTCGGCATTTTTTATATTCGATTTTCTCAATGCCGATATTTTAAGCTGTATACTACTCCTGCCGCCGAATGTATCAAGAGTGGGAGAGTATAATATATCAAGCCTTTCACTGTCCATTATCTCATCAAAGCGGTCACCCATTGAGAAAGCCACTGCTTTTACCGAAGCCTTCCCCTCATGCATGAGCAGTGAAAGATGCGTTCCGTCCCTTCCTATACGTTTCACCTTTGAGGCCGCGACACTGCGTGTAAAAAACACGGGAGCGGGATTTGCCGTTCCAAAAGGAGCAAGCAGGTTTATCTCATTGACCAATTTTGGAGTTATCTCGTCAAGCGAGACTTCCTCTTCATAAAACTTGCGCGGAATAAACATTTTTTCGTCATTTAGCATCGCAAAAGCATTATTCAGTTCTGCTTGTAAAAGCGAAATATCCGCATCGGCTGTTAATGTTATGCCTGCCGCATAAGCATGACCGCCAAATCGCACAAAATGCGATTGTACTTGTTCGAGTGCTTTATACAGGTCAACATTCGGAATTGAACGAGCACTTCCCGTAAGCAATCCGTCATGCTCAGAAAAAAGCAATGCAGGACGGTAATACTTGTCCGCAATGCGTGATGCCGCAATGCCTATAACGCCCTGATGCCAGTTTTCACTCTTCAAAATTATAGAGTACATATCCGACAAATCGGATTCATCAACTTCCTGTATTACATGGGAGCATATCGCCGCCTCTTCATCCTGACGCATGGCGTTGAGTTGATTGAGTTTATCGGCTATTTCTTCGGCTTCCCGTGTATTCTCACTGCAAAGAAGCTCAACTCCCATTGCGGCACTTTCCATTCTTCCTGCGGCATTAAGTCTCGGCGCAAAGCCGAACGAAATGTCCGTCGTAACATAGCTTTCTTTTTTGCCGACCGCTTTTTCAAGCAATATACTTGTGCCTATGCCGCATTCGCCTTTTGCCAGCATATCGAGCGCAAACTTCACCATCACTCTGTTTTCACCCAAAAGCGGCACAACATCCGCTATCGTGGCAATGCCGGCAAGCGGTATGTATTTTTTCATTTTGTCGGCTCCGAAAAGCGCATGTACCAGTTTCAGCGCAGTACCTGCACCGCATATATCATCATTGGGATATCGGCTGTTAGGCACTGTGTGGCAGACAACGGCCTCACACTCGGGAATCGCATCGCCGCACATATGGTGATCCGTTACAACCACATCCATGCCCAACTCATAGCATAATCTTATTTCATTTATGGACTTTATACCGTTATCCACGGTTATTATCAGTTTTGTACCTCTTG
Organism: Clostridia bacterium; assembly: GCA_017435185.1. Classification (GTDB taxonomy): domain Bacteria; phylum Bacillota; class Clostridia; order Christensenellales; family CAG-138; genus RGIG3096. The sequence goes on from JAFSFN010000250.1 coordinate 4,081, forward strand.
CAGCAACGCTTTTTATTGTGTTTTCGCTCATACCGTATCCGTCACTCTTTCGTGTGGGAATGAAGTATGAAACATTCGCGCCTTCCTCACGCAAGCATTGCAGAAGTATTGAAGCGGCGCACATACCGTCAACATCATAATCGCCGTATATGCAGATATGTTCGCCATTTTTCATCGCCTTTTCCACTCTCGCTTTTGCCTTATCCATATCATTGAGCAAAAACGGATCGTGCATCTCATCGAGCGACGGATATAAAAAAGCATGCATTTCATCGGCGGTAACAGCGCCCCTCGCCCTCAAAAGCGAAGCCAAAAGCGGCGATATCCCTTCAGGGCATCGCTCGGCGGACACATTGTCATCGTATTCTCTTGCACGCTCAAAAAGAAGCATTATGCGTTTATCTTTGCTTCCGCATAGAGTGCGGCGCCGCACTCAGTACGCTTTTTAAGCAATTCGCAAGTCACCTTATGCGGCTTATATATCGAGCCGTTATATTTATAAGCATTAGCCGCACAGCCGCCGCTGCAAAAATACTTTGCCCAGCACTCGCTGCACTCTTTCTTTGTGAGTATGTTGCATTTTGCAAAATCGGACTGTATATCTTGATTCAATTCGCCCGTGACAACACTGCCCATTTTGAATTCTTCCTCGCCGACAAACTGATGGCAGGGATATATATCACCTGCAGGTGTGACCGCTACATATTCAACACCCGCACCACAGCCCTTTATACGCTTTTTAAGACACGGACCGTGTCCCATGTCGAGCATAAAATGAAAGAATATAAGATGTTTTCCGTTCTTTTGCTTTTCGGAAAGGTATCTTGTAAGTTCTTCATATTCATCAAATATGCGCTTCAAATGTTCTTCACGCAATGCAAGTTCATCATCATCAGCCAAAACAACAGGCTCGATGGATATGCGTTCGAATCCCAGTTCATCAAGCGCTTTGACATCATTTACAAAGTCAAGATTATGGTTGGTGAAAGTACCGCGCACATAATACTCCTTATCACCGCGGCGCTCTATGAGCTTTTTGGCATTGGGAACTATTATATCGAAAGAGCCCTTGCCGTTCGGCGTTTTTCGAAGCATA
>JAFSFN010000251.1 GCA_017435185.1 Clostridia bacterium
GCTAAAGATACGATAAACCGAGGTTTTATGGGCCTTGAGTGGGCGGGCGGTATTCCGGGCAGACTCGGCGGTGCTATAGCCATGAATGCAGGTGCTTACGGGTATGAAATAAAGCCACTGCTTGTGAGTGTGGAATATATTGAAAACGGTGTACTGTGCTCAAAAGTGCCCGAAGATGATGATATGGGTTACAGAAAGAGCTTCTTTGCCGCACCTGAGCGCATCGTAGTATCGGCACAGCTAAAACTTACCCCTGATGATGGTGAAGCTAAACACAGAATGATTGAAATGAATAACAAACGCAAAAACAGTCAACCTCTTTCATTTCCGTCTGCAGGCAGTGTGTTCAAACGCCCTGAAGGTTATTTTGCCGGCAAGCTGATACAGGATGCACAGCTCAAGGGTGTATCGGTAGGCGGTGCACAGGTAAGCGAGAAGCATGCCGGCTTTATAATAAACACAGGCAATGCAACTTGTAAAGATGTGATTGAACTCATTAAGTTGATACAGAATAAGGTATTTGAACAAAGCGGAGTTATGCTCGAGAAAGAAGTACGCTTCATAGGACGAGAAATGCAATAATACATAGGAATTAAAATGTCTTTTTCATCAGAACTGAAAAATGAGCTTTCAAAGCTCAAAATACGCACATCGCAAGAAAAGAAGTCAATGCTGGCAGCACTTACACATACTGCCGGTGCAATGACGCTGTCTGCAAAATTCGGTGTGGGTGTTCAGTATCTCACGGAAAATGAGCGTGTTGCCAAGCTGATATCAAACATCGCAAAGACACTATATGAGATAGATGCCACAATCGGAGTGAAAGAGAATGCTGCGCTTAAAAGCCGATATTATATGACTTTGCTCAGAGGCGAAAACTGTAAACTGCTTTTGCGGGATGTGGGATATTTGGGTGATGAAGACGATGAAGATTTTGTTATAGGCCATATAGATGAATCATTGCTAGATAATGAGGATATGCAAAGAGCTTTCATCAGGGGTGCTTTTTTGGGCTCGGGTTCAGTGAGCGACCCTCAAAAGGGCTATCATGCGGAAATAATATGCCGCTACGAAAGATTTGCCGATGAGCTTGAAAATATTCTCGAAAGATATGATATCAGCGCAAAATTGGCTAAGCGCAAATCGCAGAATGTACTGTACATAAAAGAAGGCGAGAAAGTCTCCGACCTCATAAAGCTGCTCGGTGCACCCGAATCGGCAATCGAGTTTGAAAATGCACGTCTCATACGCGGACTTAAAAATGATCTTAACAGAAAACAGAATTTTGAAGATGCCAACATGAACAAGTCAGCAATGGCAGCCGCAAAACAGATTATCGACATAGAATTGATAAAGTCCGTAATGCCGCTTCAAAACCTCTCAAAACCGCTTTATGAAGCGGCTGAAGCGAGAATAAACAATCCTGAAGCCAATCTTTCCGCGTTGGCTGAAATACTTAATGTAGGCAAATCCGGCGTCAATCATCGCTTTATAAAACTGGCGGCAATTGCCGATGCGATACGCAACGGAGAGAAGGTCTGAAAAATGAAAGATTTCGTTCATCTTCATGTTCATACTGAATACAGCTTGCTTGACGGATCGTCACGCATATCAAACCTTGTTTCAAGAGCGAAAATGCTCGGAATGAAATCACTTGCGATAACCGATCACGGCGTAATGTACGGCGTGGTGAATTTCTATAAAGAATGTATCAAACAGGGTGTAAAGCCAATACTGGGCATGGAAGCGTATGTAGCTGAGAAGTCATTGCATGACAGGGATGGCTCGCGTGACTATGCTCATTTGATATTGCTTGCAAAAAACGAGATTGGTTATAAAAATCTCATGAAACTGTCGTCAATCGCTTTTATCGACGGTTTTTATTACAAGCCTCGTATAGATTACTCTTTGCTTGAACAATATTCCGAAGGTCTCATATGCCTTTCTGCTTGCTTGGCGGGCGATATACCTTCGTTTTTGCTCAATGGCAGGAAAGAAGCGGCATATGAACTTGCAAGACGGTTAAAAGCGTTGTTCGGCGATGATTTTTATATCGAGCTTCAAAATCATGGAATAAGAGAACAGCAGGAAGTGCTTCCGCTTTTGGCGAAGCTCGCTTTGGAACTTGACATAAAGACCGTTGCGACAAACGACGTTCATTATGTCGAGAAAGAAGATGCCGAGGCTCAGGATGTGCTTTTGTGCATACAGACAAACAAATTCGTAGATGACGAGATACGCATGAGAATGGAGACTGAGGAGTTTTACTTGAAAACTGCCGAGGAAATGACTCAAGCGCTTTATGATTATCCTGAATCTATAACCAACACTTTGGAAATAGCCGAAAAATGTGACGTTAAGCTGTCATTTGATGAAAGTCATATGCCGGCATTTGTTGCTCCCGACGGAAGTGATAATAAAACCTATTTTGAAAAACTCTGTCGTGATGGCTTGAAAAGGAAAATGCCCAATGCCGACAAAACAGCATGGGACAGGCTTGAGTATGAGATAGAAATAATATCAAAAATGGGTTTTGTTGACTATTATCTCATAGTCTGGGATTTTATAAACTTTGCACATAATGCCGGCATATTCGTCGGGCCGGGCAGAGGAAGCGGCGCAGGCAGTATTGCCGCATATGCGCTCGATATAACCGATATAGACCCAATAAAATATGACTTACTCTTTGAACGCTTCTTAAATCCCGAGCGTGTAACCATGCCTGACTTTGATATCGATTTCTGCATCGAACGCAGGCAGGAAGTCATAGACTATGTTGTTCGCAAATACGGCGCAGACCATGTTTCGCAAATAATAACATTCGGCTCAATGTCGGCAAAATCGGTCATACGTGATGTGGGAAGAGCGTTGCATATGCCGTATGCTGATGTAGATAAAATAGCAAAACTTGTTCCGAATATGCTCGGCATAACGTTGAAACAGGCTCTGACGACTTCGACAGAACTTAAAAATCTCTACGAGATAAATCCGGATGTCAAGAAACTCATCGACCTTTCAATGAAGCTCGAAGGTCTGCCGCGCCATGCATCTACCCATGCGGCAGGTGTTGTGGTGTGCGTTGATCCGATAACGGAATATGTACCGCTTCAGAGAAATGAAGATGCCATAACAACCCAATTTCCGAAAGATACAATAGAAGAACTCGGCCTTTTGAAAATAGACTTTTTGGGTCTTAGAACACTTACCGTAATTCGTGACACACTTGACTTCATAAAACAAAACGGCAAAGAAGTTCCCGATCTTAATCGCATGGAACCCGATGATGGGAATGTGTATCGCATGATATCCGACGGTGATACGGACGGTGTATTCCAACTTGAATCAGCAGGCATGCGTCAGTTCATGACCCAGCTTAAGCCTGATAATTTTGAAGATATAATAGCAGGTATATCGCTTTATCGTCCGGGTCCCATGGAGCAGATACCCAGATATCTTGCAGGTAAAAACGATAAAAACAGTGTAAGTTACTCTACGGAGTTACTGCGTCCGATACTTCAGAATACATATGGCTGCATGGTGTATCAGGAACAGGTAATGCGCATAGTGCGTGACCTTGCAGGCTATTCAATGGGCAGGAGCGATATCGTTCGCCGTGCAATGGCAAAGAAGAAGCATGATGTAATGGCAAAGGAAAGAGAGTGCTTCATAAACGGCGAAGAAAAAGACGGCGAGATAATCGTAAAAGGCTGTGTCAGGAATGGCGTAAGCAAAGAAGTTGCAAACAGAATATATGACGAAATGATGGATTTTGCATCATACGCATTCAA
>JAFSFN010000030.1 GCA_017435185.1 Clostridia bacterium
CGAACTATTATAAGCACACTTTTTAATTAGCAAGATTTTTAGCACGATTTTCTGAGCGATTAGCAGAAAGTCGATTTTCATTAGCAAAAACGGGGTTTTCTTGCTAATTTGATTAGCAGGATTTTCAAGGGATAGGGAGTCCGCAACCTAAGTAAAAAGGATTGCTCACAGTAAAGAAGCCGAGCAGAACAAACAAGGACACCCGACAAAAAAGTAAAGCCGAAAACCTTGAAAAATCAAGGCTTTCGGCGTTTTTTGTGGCGTCCCTGCCCGGATTCGAACCGGGGGCGTTCCGCTTAGGAGGCGGACCCTCTATCCTGCTGAGGTACAGAGACGTGTATGAAATTTTATCTATATTATCGCTCGCCTTTTGAGCAAAGGCGAGTGATTTAGTATAACCTTAGGAGGCGAACGCTCTATCCTGCTGAGCTAATGGCGCATATTGCACCGATTATTATAATTTAGCAGTTAAGCGTTGTCAACCTTTGGGCAGGGTACATGCGCCGCATTAAAGGTTTTTCTTTCATGCGTGATAAACGATATTTCCGTTTATCACCGTCATTACAAGTTTCCCTTCAATTTCAAGAGGGCTTCCTTTCCATATGGAGAAATCGGCATCTTTACCAACTTTGAGGCTGCCTATCCTTTCATCAAGTCTGCAAATACGAGCCGCATTTATTGTAATGGCACGCAATGCGGCATCACTTCCCATTCCCTCTTTTGCCGCCAATGCCGCACAAAGAGGCAAATACTGTATTCTGGATACCGGATGGTCTGTTGTAAGGGCAACAAGCACACCCGCTTTATCCAGTATACCCGCGGTTTTGAAATCTGAATTATTTACTTCGTTTTTGCTTCTTGATGCCAGCGACGGACCGACTATTGCAGGGAAGCCGCTTTTTGCTATCTCGTCTGCAATAAGATGTCCTTCGGTACAATGGTCAAGAGTTAAATCGAGATCAAACTCTTTTGCAATGCGTATTGCAGTAAATATGTCATCGGCACGATGAACGTGAGCTTTGAGCGGTATCTTTTTTTCAAACAGTTCATGATAGCATTCCATACTGAAATCGGTTTGATTTTGTTCATTAAAATATTGGCGTGCCAAAAACATTTCTTCACGAATAAGAGAGGCAATCGCCATGCGAGTTGACGGAATATTTCCGTTTATTCCGTAATTGGTTTTTGGATTTTCACCAAATGCTATCTTGATGGCGGCAGGAGCTAACAGCACCATATCATCTATTTTGCGTCCCACCGTTTTTACAAACGCAAATTGTCCTCCTATCGGATTTGCACTTCCCGGCCCTGACATCACTCCGGTTATTCCTGCCGCCAGCGCATTATGAAATGCACTGTCCATGGGATTTATAGCATCTATCGCTCTCATACATGGCGTAACAGGATTTGTACCTTCATTGCAATCATCGCCCTGGCGTCCTGACTTTTCTTCAGAAATACCGATGTGACTGTGCGCATCAATGAATCCCGGATATATGTGCATTGAATCCGCTTCTATTATCTGTGCTTGCAAAGGCGCATCTATTTTTTGTGATATTTTGATTATTCTTCCGTTGTCTGCCAACAAATCAGCACATATCACGCCGTCTTTTTCCATTGTATGAAGTATTCCGTTTCGTATCAGTAGCATAATTTTGAAACTCCGTTTTTGAGTATATTTTAACCACAGAAAAACCAAGCTATCCATGTAGCCGAAAAAAACAAAAAAGGAGGAACTATAATGGACTACAATCAGAACAACCAGCAGAACAACCAGCAGAGCAGAAACAATCAGAAGAATCAGAACAACCGTAAAAACAGAAACAACCAGGAACAGAACAATAACCGCTAAGCAAAGCTGTAATTAAGCATGCAAAAAAGCTCATTCTCAAACGAGAATGAGTTTTTTTGTCAACTATTGAGTTTTTTATTGTTTTGAGCTGTTTATTTGCATCTGCAAGCACCGAAACCAAGAAATTTATGCGGAAAGCAGAACATGAGCCAGCTCTTTTATGTTTATTTCCATACCCGATGAGGCATCTATCATACAACCGTTGAGCATTGTAAAGAATAAAAGTGAGCGTTTGCATATGGTTTCAGCTTCTCTCGGCCGTATTTTTAGCGTTCCGAGTTCAAGTATGACCGACCATTCTTTATATTTTTGAGCCAACAGCTGTGACACCTGCTCATTTCTTGATGCTTCCACACATATTACAACGTGCATTTTACACATATCTTTTTGCAAAAGTATGCTTTCTATAAGCTCCGCAATTGTTTGCTCAGGGTCCTTTCTTCTGTCAACCGAACTTACCCATGCAAAAAACAAGTCGGTCATGCTGTCCGTTGTTACCCTCACAGCATCATTCACAAGTTCTTCCTTTGCCGGATAGTAATAATAAAGCGTACCTTTACTTATCGAAGCGGCGGCTGCTATATCGTTTAAGCTTGTTCCGTGTATGCCCTGTTCCTGAAACAAACGCATTGCCGTAGTCAATATGAGTGCTTTTATACTGCCCTTTTCACTGCGTTTTTTAGCCATGCTGCCACTCCTTTCTCTTACTGCTAATTATAATAAACCCCTGCTTCCATTGCAATATGATGCTTTGATGAGTTTGACTGTTTTATGCTGTTATGCTATGATTTTTCTAATAATATCATGCAGTTGAGGTGCTCCATGAAATTCAAACGCTCCTTTTTTCATTATCTCATTCCACCTACCATAGTCACGGCTTTCCTTTGTGTCGTATTTTTCATAAAAGGAGTTTTTCCTTTCGGTGATGTTACTATTGCCAATGCTCACGCTTCTTCCGACCTTGCGCAGCTTTTTGTGCCCATGTACACTCATGTTTGGGATTTTTTGCACGGCGACACTTCCCTCTTTTTCACATTCCTCTCAGGTGCCGGCATTAATATGGCAGGCAGTATTTCATTTTCGGGTTTGCTCAGCCCTCTTAATCTGTTCTTCTATTTGATTCCGCGAGCACAAATAATGGAATATATGTCAGTTTTTCTTATTATCAAAACTGCGCTCATGTCAGTTGCGGCATTTTGGTACTTCAGAAAAAGATTTGATTGTCCTCTTTTCTATTCAATACTGTTCAGTGTGGCATATGCACTTAGCGGCTATGTTATGATGTACTATGTTCACAATATGTGGCTCGACTGTGCAATACTTTTACCATTCCTGCTCTATTCGGCAGAAAATGTGCTTCGCGGTAAAAAGGTGTATCCGTTTATCATTTGCTTTACGCTTATGCTGATATTGAGCATCTATATTGCATTTATGATATCTTTGTTCTTGCTCATTGTCGGCGGAGTATATCTCTTCCTTGCAGTCAATAAAAAAGACAGAGGTCATAATGCGTGCAGATTTATTTTGGGTGCTTTATCTTCGCTTATGATTTCTACTCCCATAACCTTACCTGCCACGCTTCAGCTCTTTTCTTCAAAGCGTGCTACTCTCAATGCAGGTATTGACGGAATTCTTTTCAACACCGATTTTTCATCATTCACACATAAACTCACGGTTTTCTTAGGCATGGGCATTGCACTTGTTCTGCTTCTTGTTTTCTTCTTCAAGCACGAAAAGAATTCAAAAATAAAATGGCTCTGTGCTTTAGCTATACTTGTGCCGCTTTTACCGGTTATATTTGAAAACATAAATCTCATATGGCATTTGGGCGGTTATTTCGGCCCTGCAAACCGCATGGGCTTCATTACCGTGTTTGTCATGCTTGCCGTATGCGCCTACTCTTTGTCAAAATACGGCGACACTTTCATTGCTCCTGCAAAATCTACTCTTTTGAATCTTTTCATTTTAGGCTGTTGCGGCGTTGCCGCGTTTTCAACCGTCGCCATCTTCTCCAGGCTCGACGGAAATATAAATCTTATAATAAACATGCCGCAAAAGCTGTTCTTCATTCTCGGCATATCCGCTATTTCTTTCATTCTTGCAATGATGCTCAAGTGGAAAAAACTGCGTTATACATGTATTGCTATCATGTATTCTGTTTTAACACTCTGCATGTGCATAGGCTTTATTGCGATTTACCCAAAATACATCCAAAGTGAGCAGACGGATGCATATATAAGCGAAACGGTAAAGCTTAAAGAACAACTCGAAATTAATTCTGCCTCTTACAGCGAAAATGCATTAAACCGCATTAAAGATACCGATTCGCTCCTTACCAGTAATTACTCATACATTCTTTCTAAAGCTGCGCTTTCTGGTTGGTCACACTCATTAGCGCTTGAAATACAGCCGATAATGCGAAGTTTGGGCTATACTCGCTGGGAAATGCGACTTTCGGACAGCGGTGGAACCGTGTTCTCCGATGCTGTTTTGGGTTACACACAAGCAATATCAAAAACAAAACTTTCCGACAGGCTCTACACACTTGAAAGCTCACAAAACGGAATGAATGTGTATAACAACAATTTCATACTTCCGTTCTCTATACTTGCCGACAGTTCAATAACCGACCTTGACGCAAACTATCGCAGTGATGCATTTGCTTTCTCGAATGAGCTTTATTCTTCCCTTGTCAACGATAAAGAGCCCCTCTTCAAAACGATAAACACTTCGGGACTTTTACAGGAAAACGGAAATATACACACATATGAAATTCATATAAGCGGCGAACAAGTTCTTTACTATTTCAATAATGACCGACTTGAAGACAATGCTTGCAAAATAAAAGTCAACGGCAAACTGCTCACAAATCCCTATTTTGGAAATGAAAATAACGCATTATATCCTGTAACATACAACAACGGCATTATAACCCTCGGCACATTTGCCGACGAGCTTGTAACAGTTGAACTTGAATTTTCGTCAGCGGAGGCTATTCCATCAAATGATGTTGCTTCCTTTGCACTGATGTCGATTGAAAAGATGCACGCACTTTGCGATGTGCAAAACACATACAGCACTACTGCAAATGCAAAATTTAACTCCATAAGCATTTCAAAAACAGTCACCGATGCTGACCTCAATATGCTTCTTATTCCCATGTATCACGACAGTGGCTGGAGTTGTACCGTAAATTCAAAGCCTGTTTCCATTCAAACAGTTTTGGGCGGATTTATGTGCATCGAGCTAAGCGAAGGCGAAAATCAAATTGAACTCGCTTTCTCGCCTACAGGATTAAATTTAGGCTTGCTCCTTGCGCTTTTAGCACTCATAATAACACTTGTTGCAATCATAACATTCAGATTCAAGCCATTCACGATTCCTGCCTTTATAGGCAATATATTCACGGCAGTATTCTATACGGCAACAGCGCTTGTACTTTTAGCCGTATACATTTTGCCGATACTCATAACATTAATCTTTGTATAAGGACACAAAAAAAGCGGCACTGCCGCTTTTTATTGTTTTGAGACTTATGTCTTATTCAATTATCATGTTATCTACAGTACCGCCTGCCGGTATCATGGGCAAAACTTTTTCATCACGGCTTATGCGGCAATCTATCCACACGGGACCGTCTGCGCACTTTGCCTGCTCTATCGCTTTTGCAAGTTCTTCCATATTATTGCACAGATAGCCTTTACCGCCAAACGCTTCGATCAGCTTAACATAATTTGTCTGACGCTCAGGTTCAACAGACATGAAACGGTCATGATAGAATGTTCTCTGCCACTGACGCACCATTCCGAGAACTTCGTTGTTGAAAATAACCGTTATTACAGGAAGTTTCTGGCTCACTGCAGTACATGCCTCATGAAGATTCATGTGAAGTGAACCGTCACTCGTTATATGAAGTACAGGACATTCGGGATGAGCCACCTTTGCGCCTATCGCTGCGCCATAGCCAAAGCCCATCGTGCCGAGGCCGCCGCTCGTTACAAAACTTCTGGGATTGATGTGACGACAGCGCTGGCCGACCCACATCTGATGCTGACCGACATCGGTCACCCATATTGTATCCTTACCGAACTCATCATAAAGTTTATCTATTATCGCATACGGATGCAAAAGGCCGTCACTTGTTTGAATGCTACACTTGCTGCCCTCTTTCCATGTCTTCACTGC
>JAFSFN010000252.1 GCA_017435185.1 Clostridia bacterium
GAAAAAGTGCTTGACGGCGATGATGTTAAAGTCCGTTATAACTATACGCTTGCAATGAACGCAGTGGCTATGGATGTTTGTGCAGACAAACTGGACGAACTGGCTATGATTGAAGGAGTGAAGTCAATATACATTGACGGTGAATGTACTCTTGTTGAGCCTGCAATCGAAAACGCAGTGGAGTTCACGGGCGTTTCGACGATAAATTCATTCGGAAACAGTAATTTCGGAATAGGATCGACGATTGGCATAATAGATACGGGATTGGATATCGACCATCCTGCGTTTGCAATAGCACCTCGTTTGATAAAATACAAAAAAGAAGATATAACTAATATACTTGCATCAGCTTCGCTTAATGCTGAAAACGCAAAAAGCGGTCTTAGCGCAGATGATGTGTATAAGAGTGATAAAATTCCTTTTGCGTTTGATTACAGCGACAGTGATGCCGATGTTTCACATGATGGCATAACCGATCACGGAACGCATGTTGCGGGAATAGCGGCAGGTCATTCCGAAGCGGCAGATTCAGCTTTGCTTTTCTCGGGTGTTGCACCGTATGCACAAATCGTAGTATTCAAGGTGTTCGGCATCACTGAGGATGGCGAAGAGAAGGGAAAAACTTCAGATGTTGTTGCAGCAATGGAAGATGCGGCAATGCTCGGACTTGATGTTGTGAACATGAGTATAGGCTGGGCGGGTGGTCTTACAAGATACACAGGCAGTAAGGAGATGGAGCCTGTTGATAAGGCAATACAACTGCTGAAAAATGCGGGCGTGGTGGTCGTGTGTGCCGCCGGCAACGAAGAGGGTGCAGGTTATGGAAATACAACGGGAACTAACAGAACTACTGTTGAAAACATAGACAACGGCACTGTAAGTGCACCGTCTGCTGCGTCGGGTGTGATCAGTGTTGCAAGCATTAACAATACAAAACGCAACACTTATAAACTTAAAGCAAATATAAACGGTGTAAACACAAACATAAATTATAACGACGGTATGTATAATACCGAGAGCTTCCTTACTCTTGTGAGTGACCAAGCATATGAATATGAATATTGCGGTTATGGTTCATCAAGTGACATGAGGGGAAAAAATCTAAACGGAAAGATTGCCCTTGTTCAGAGAGGAAACAATGTTACTTTTGCTGAAAAGATAAATAATGCGCAGTCGGCAGGAGCGGTCGGCATCATAATATTCAACAATGTTAAAGGTGACATAAATGCAGATACCGAAAATGCAATTCTGCCTACCGCATTTATATCTCGTGAAGATGGTATAAAATTGATGGAAAATACGAGCAGCAAGCAGATAACCGTTCTGGATAAATCAAGTTACAGTACATATGAAAACGGCGGCGCTGTTTCCGACTTCACATCTTGGGGCGTTGCGCCCGACCTTTCGCTCAAGCCTGATGTGATGGCTCCCGGCGGCAATATATATTCTTCGCTTGATAAGGATGTTTCAGGCAGAGAGTATGGTATATCAAGCGGTACGAGCATGGCATCCCCACATGTAGCAGGTGCTGTTGCTTTGCTTAAAGTGCATTATTCCGAAACGATGGCAGATATGACGGCGCAGGAATTTGCTTCTTTCTGCATGGGTCAGCTCATAAGCACAGCAAAGCCTGTTGTTGATCAAAACGGTGTATATTATTCACCTCGAGTACAGGGTGCAGGCCTGATGAGTGTTTATGATGCTGCACTTGCAAACCTTATAATTACGGTTCCCGGCAATGAGCTTCCGAAAGCAGAACTCGGTGACGATCCTCAAAAGAAAGGCGAGTATATCATTGAGTTTAAGGTGAAGAATAACAGCGGTGTTGCCAATAGTTTTGTGATAGACACCAAAGTGCTTACAGAGACGATATTCAACAAAGAATATATTGCTCAGCAGGCCAGAGATATTACACAAAACGTTGAAATATCAACAGGACTTGCCAATAATACACTTACACTCGATGCGGGCGAGGAAAAGACGGTAAAGATTACCGTAAAGCTGTCTTCTTCAATAAAAAATGAATTGCGTGATTTTACAAACGGCGTATATATCGACGGTTTTGTACAGATTAAATCAGTACAGAGCAGAGTAGCCTATACCTACACTGTTCCTTTCCTTGCGTTCTATGGCGACTGGGACAAGGCACCCATGCTTGAAGATAAGGATTTCACAGATGTGAATGAAAATCCCAATTCATGGTCACTTACCACATATCCCAACTCCGCAATAGCAGTAAGAGAAGATATGGAAGATACCGTTTTCTTTATAGGTCAGAATCCAGTATGGGGAAATTCAGCAAAGTATTATACTGAAAAGCATAATTCCATATCGCCCAACGGTGACGGTTATTATGACGATATGGAGATATACCTGAATTTGCTCAGGGGTGCTAAAACGGTCAAAATGACCATAAAGAATGCGGTTACGGGTGAGACTTATCTTGATACGACGCAGTACGGAATAAATAAATCATTGTACAGTTCCTCGTATGATGAGATAGTGCCCTATTCAATGTTTGCCGATAGTCGTGAAGAGCCTTGGAAAGGCACCGATGCAAAGGGTAATGCTTTGAAGAACGGTACCGAATGTATAGTAACCATAACAGCCGCTTTGGCAAGGGATGAATATAATCCCGATGACAATGCGAATGATACATGGTCATTCCCTGTGGTTATAGACAAAGAGAATCCCGAGATCGTTTCAGCATATCTTAAATCGAACGGCTCAAAGAAAGAACTTGAACTTACGGTTACAGATAACAGATTCGTTTCTGATGTACTTCTTTGCACCACTGATGGAAGCAACAGCGAAATATCGAGAACTTGCGTGAGCGAGCAGGAAGTTTCTGCAAAGACTCAGATAACAGTCGATGTAACTAATCATTATTCCGATATGTACATCGTTGTTACAGATTATGCGTGGAATCAGACCGTATATCGTATAGGTCAGGCAGAATCGATCAAAATAGACCAGGGCGAATCAAGTGTCCGCATGGGCGATACACTTGCGCTTACGGTCAGTGCTTATTCTGCACTGGGCTATGGTTATGATGAAAATGTGAAGTGGAGCTCGGCAGATGAAACGATAGCCAAGGTGGATGCCGATACGGGTATTGTTACTCCTGTAAGCATCGGTGATGTAGAGATAACGGCCGTTACTTCCGACGCAAGCAAGTCCGATACGGTACTTATCCATGTTGTTGCGATTGATGCACTGATAACGCCGAAACCGGGCGAGGGCTTTGCAATAGCACCTAACAGCGAATATGAGATATCCGACACATATCTTGTTATAAATACGAGCAAAATAAGCGTTTCTGAAGTGCTTTCAAACCTGCTTAACGGTGATTTGAAGGTTGTTGATAAAGACGGCAATGAAAAGCAGGACGGTAACAATGCGGTGACAGGTGACAAGATATGGATAACGGCGGACGGTGAAGTCTTGTCGGAACTGATCATAGTAATAAAAGGTGATGTCACGGGTGACGGCGCATTGAACTCAAGAGATATCGCAGCTATCCAAAAAGAAATCATGGAAATCGAAAAACTGCTTGGTGCATATGCAACAGC
>JAFSFN010000253.1 GCA_017435185.1 Clostridia bacterium
GTTACAAATCTGTTCACTATCAGTGTTACGGGAACGAACCCTACCTTGATATATGACATACTCCAATCCGTCATAAAAAACTATCCGCAGGTCGCTCAGTTTGTTATAGGTGATACGCAGATGAGTCCGCTCGACGGTTCGGGCGTGCCGACAACACCCAATAATCCTTTCCACGCAAGTACCTACATCGAAAAGGGTCTGGTCATGGGATTATTGGTCGGTATGGGCATAATCGTGCTCGTAGCATTGACAAGGACGACGATTCGCAGAGCCGATGACCTTAATAAACTTACAAACCTCAAGTTCCTGGGTAGTGTACCTGAAGTAAAGTTCAAAAAGCGCAGTCAGAGCAGAAAAAACTTTGCAACCATAAACAACCGTGTTGTGTCACATTCGTTCATTGAATCAATGCGCTATGTGCGAACAAAGATAGATAAAATAGCAAAGCAGAATGGCGTAAAAACGATACTTGTCACAAGTGCAATGCCGGGTGAGGGTAAGACCACTATGGCGGCGAATATCGCAATGTCGCTTGCAAGAAAAGAAAACAAGGTCATACTCGTGGACTTTGACCTTAAAAATCCCAGCATGGCAAAAACGCTGGGCGTAAGTCACAGCTATAATCGCACAATGACGAGTGTCTACGATATCCTTGACGGCTCGGTTACGTTGGAAGAAGCACTGCGCTTCTATGAAAAGAATATGTTCGTCATATTCGGAAGCGAGCCGAGGGACAACATAGACGCACTTCTCGAAACTCCGATGGTCGAAGAACTTATAGGAAAACTCAGAGACAAGGCAGATTATGTAATAATCGACACGGCACCGTGTGCGATTTTGTCCGATGCGACAGTGCTTGCAAAATATGTAGATGCGGCAGTGTTTGTTGTTCGTCAGGAGCATGCTTCGAAGAATCGAATACTTGAAGGTATCGAGAACTTCTCCGCAAGCAATACGCCCATACTCGGATATATATTTAACTGCGTAACAAAAGGCTTCTCATCATACGGATACGGCAGTTATTCCTACGGCAAATATTACGGTTCCTACGGTAAGTACGGTTCCTACGGTAAGTATGGTGCTTATGAAAGATTGACAAAGGGCAGGGAAAGGACTGAATAAAAATGAAAAAAGGCATCCTTACGGCGTCGGTCATAGTTTTGTCCATACTTGCACTGCTCATGCTTTGCGTGCTTCTCATACTTGCAAAAATGGGAGCAATGGTAGACAGAAGTGTCCAAATAGTTGAACAGTCGGGCTGGGTATCAGATAAAACGGCAGTTGACCCCAACCTTGAGACAGCGGAACCCGGTGAGATAAGCGAAAAAGAAGACGATGTATATGTCGAAGTTTCCGACGAAGACTACTATGAATCGCCTATCTATAAACAGATTCCCATTGATGAAAATGTCATAAATCTGCTTCTTGTAGGTCAGGACTCCACGATAGGCAGCGGTGCAAGCACACGAAGCGACTCTTGTATCATAGCGTCTTATGACCGTATCGATAAGAAGGTCAAGCTCGTCTCGGTCATGCGTGACACATGGGTGCAGATAGAGGGTCATAACTGGAACAGAATAAACGCGGCATACTCGTTTGGCGGCATAGGTCTTTTGATGAATACCATCAATGACACATATGAACTTGATATGCAGGATTATATAATCATCGGTTTTGACCAGTTTGCAAAAGTCATCGACCGTATAGGCGGTATCGACATGAAGATAACCGCAAAGGAAGCAAGCTATATCAACGGTCAGCTCGGCAGAAAAGAGTATGAAGAAAGGTCGCAGACCATACACATGAACGGTGAGGTCGCACTCATATATTCTCGCTGCAGGCGTGTCGGAGGCGTGTTTGAAAGAGATACACGCCAGCGCAAGGTCATAATGACCATTTATCAGACGCTTGCACGCAACTATGATGCCAAGTCGGTATCGGAACTCTTGAACTTTGCGCTTGAAAATGTGAGAACCAACATTCCGGAGAATCGCCTGTTTACGCTTGCGCTTGAACTTTTGGGAATAGCTCGTGAATTGCAGATAGAGCAGGACCATGTGCCTTTTGACGGCGGCTGGAAATACGCAAGAATAAGAGGCAAGGCTGTTTTGTCAATAGACTTGCCATACAATATAGAAGAACTTCATGAGTTCCTCTACGACTGATAAACAAAACAGCGCAACAACATAAAGCGGTACCGCCTTTTTGGGCAGTACCGCTTTTTACAGCGCCTGTATCTTAAATAAATTGCGGTGCAGTGGGTAAAAACTCTGTCATTGTGATAGGCTCTGCGGTCAGCATCAGCAGGATGAACATGATAAAAATGATTACCGCAGCGATTATGTACGATATGAGCAGACCTCTGGCAAAGTTTCTGCGGTTTATATTGCCGTTGTTGTCAAGAGAAAATATTATGAGCAGTATGAAGCCTACGGCAGGCAGGGAGAATAATAAGTAATATCCAAAATATGACCAGCCCGAAAGCGGTTTGAACTTTTCGGGAAGCATGCTCTCAACGAAAGTGTTTGCATCATGTGTGCTTTGATGCGAAGTTGTGACAGGGACAGTAACGGCAGAATTTTGACTTTGAGCAGAAAAGCTGAGCGCATATCCGCAGTTTTGACAAAACGGCCTGTCTGACGGTGTTTGACCGCCGCACTTGGGACAAATTGACATAGGAACAGCTCCTTTCCGGTTCATATTATGACAAATTATAACATTTTTTGTTTTGCATATCAATTATAATATAAAATGCTAAGTTGCTTCTTCGTTTACAAGTGAAACTGCAAGTGATATAATGTGTGTTACACTTGGAGGAATTATTGTGGAAAAAGTGAAAAGCAGTGCCCGAACATGGGCTGAAATAGATCTTGATGCAATAAAGCACAATCTTGATATAGCAAAAAATCAAGGCATGAAAGTAATGTGTGTCATAAAGGGCAATGCGTATGGGCATGGCTCTGTCGGTTGTGCCAAATTTCTTGAAGAAAACGGTGCAGATATGTTTGCGGTGGCATGCCTTTCCGAAGCGTTGGAGCTTCGTGAAGCAGGAGTGATGCTCAACACGCTCGTGCTGGGTTATACCACGCCCGAATACGCAAAGACTATAGCCGATAACAATATCACCCAGACAATAGTTGATGAAGAAGCGGCACAAGAACTTTCCGATGCTGCAGTTGAAGCAGGTGTTGTCGTAAATGCACATATAAAGATAGATACCGGAATGTCCAGACTGGGAATCTTTGCCCAAGGCGAGGAAGCGGCAAAAAAAGCCGCCGATGCGGTCATAAAAATGTATGACTTGCCCGGTATAAACATAACAGGTATGTATACTCATTTTTCAACGGCCGATATGCCGGGTAAGGACGAATTCCAGGCATGGCAGATGAACAACTTCAAAATAGTTATGGATAGGCTTGTCGAGGTCGGTAAAAAACCACCTGTATGCCATACGGGCAACAGTGCTTGCATACTCAAATATCCCGAAACCTATATTGATATGATTCGTATGGGAATCATGCTCTATGGTATGTATCCCGACAGTAAGCCTCGTGAAGACGGCGAGCTTATGCCTGCCATGTCGCTCAAAACAAGAGTTTCTCAGGTGCGTGAGCTTCCGCCGGGCTGTCTTATAAGCTATGGCTGTACATACTGTTCACGCTTTCCAATGAAAGTTGCCACAATAACCGCAGGCTATGCCGACGGTTATCCAAGAAGAATGAGCAATGGCGGATATGTGGTCATAAACGGTGTGCGCTGTGAACAGATAGGCAGGGTGTGCATGGATATGATGATGGTGAA
>JAFSFN010000031.1 GCA_017435185.1 Clostridia bacterium
GCCAAACTCCCGTTGAGTTCAATCTCCAAAATGTTTTGTCGATATTCACTTCGGTTTTGGGCGGATTGATATAATTTCATGGCGCTCATCTTTGCTGAAATAAAAAGAATGACGCATGCCATTCCCAAATTTTTGGGAATGGCTGTTCTCTTGCTTGCTTTAATCGGTGTGCTTGGTGCAGGCGGAATACTTTTGCTTGACAGGGAAGATGACGCAAAGATAAAGATCGCACTTTCAATGCCGCCAACCGACGATAATATAGGCGGTGTGGTGCTCAGGGCACTTGAGGGCATGGAAAGCGTGGAAAGCGCATTGGAAATAACCCACGCCCGGTCATATGAGCAGGCGGCCGATATGCTTGAAAACGGCGAAGTCAGCGCCGTGATAAGCGTACCCGACGGCTTCTTAAACGGCGTTATATACGGTGAGAACATACCTGCTTCGGTGCTTTTGCGTGACGGAAGCAGTATGGAATGTTCGCTGATAGTCAGCGGTGCTTCGGCGGCAGAGGAGATGCTTAAAGTGTCACAGAGCGGCGTGTTTGCGATATTCGATGCCGCAAAGGAACTTTACGGCAATGAAGCCGACCTCGATGAAGTGCTTCGTGATGCAAATATGGCGTTTATAGAGCTTATAATAAGCCGAACCACCATGTTCAAAATAAAAGAAACCGCAATGACGGGCGCACTCACAACGGCGGAATTCGTTGCCGCTTCGTGTGCATTGCTGTTTATATCGCTCATGAGTGCGGCAGTTACGGGAATGTTTGACCGTGAAAATACTGACTTTTACAAAAGATTATCCGCACTTAATGTGAGCGGCTTTACCGTGGCGTTTTCAAAACTGTGTTCGGCGTTTTTTCTCCTGCTTTTGCCTGCGCTGTCGCTTGGTATTGTCTTGAAAGTAATGGGCATGGTGTATGAAACACAGTCATTGCTTCTGCTTTTGCCTATTGTGCTTGTGTGTGCTTCGATGCAGACGCTCATACAGTCTGCCGTGAAAAACAAAATGGCGGCGGTTATCATACAGCTAACGCTCTCGCTTGCGCTTATGTTTGTATCGGGCGGCATAATGCCCGAAGCGTTTTTGCCCGAATATATCATAAAAACAGCCGCTTTTCTGCCGATGATGCCCATGCTTGACACAGCAAGGGCTATGTTTGCAGGCGGCGCGGCGAGCGCAGTATGGCTCTGTATTCTTTGGAGCTGTGCCATGTTCTCGGCGGCGGCACTTTGCCGTCATTTCTCGGTGAGGAGGGGCGGAGCATGACAATGGCGTGGATAAAAGCATATTTTCTGCGTATGATCAAGCGTCCTGCAATGATTTTTGCACTCGCTTTTGTGCTCGTTGCGACACTTTTACTCACATTGGCGGCAAAAAGCGATATGAGCGGCATGAAATGCGGCGTGCTTGCGTGTGATGATGAAAGCGCATCGGAAATAATAACAAAACTCTCAGAGCAAAGCGGAATACTCGATTTTGAAGTTTATGACGACGAGGGCGAGATGGTACGCTTGCTCAAACGGGGCGAACTGCGTTTTGCTTATGTGTTTGACAGTGAATTTACAGATAAATATATAAGCGGTGAAATACGGCACACCGTGAAACGCTTTTCAAAAGAGGCTGACATATTTGCCGCGCTTGCCGACGAAGTGGTTTTTTCAAAAATTGCAGATGTGTGTGCGAATATTGAAATATCCGCATTTTCCGATGAGAGCGAATTTGCTGAAAATGCAATAAACAAATACAATGAATACATGGACTTGCTCGGCAATATATTCGTGTATGAAACATTGCAGGGGCAGGTCGTTAGTGCCGATGAAGGCTCCGCGGCGTTCCCGGTGAGGGGATTTGCGGCGGCACTCGTGCTCGTGTGTGCGCTTTACGGAATGCAGACGGTCATGAGCGACGAGGAAAAAGGTTTGCTTTTGCGCCTGTCGCCCAAGGCGAGGAACTGTGTGCGTGTGTTGGCAACCTTAATACCTGCCTCTATAATGGCGGTACTGCTTATTTTGTGCCTGCTTGCAAGCGGCACTTTTTCGGTGTGGCATACAGAGCTTGCGTCGGCGATCATGCTCGCAGTATCAAGTGCGTCATTCTGCTTTTTCATATCGTCGCTGATAAAAGACCCTGACACGGCGGGAATATTGACGGCGTTCATTTTTCTTGCAGTAACAGCACTTTGTCCCGTGTTCTTCGATATAGGCGCAATAGTCAAGTTTGTGAAAGGAGCGGCAATGCTTCTGCCGCCGTACCACTACCTGCGTCTTGGCGGCGGAATTTTGAGTGCGGCGGTATATTCGCTTGTGTTTTTTGCGCTCGGATTACTCTTACGCAGGCTGAAGAAACGCGAATGACAAAATTCTTGCAAACAATGCTTTATTTTTAGAGCTTTTTGTGTTATAATCCAGTGAGCGAATTGTTTAGAAAATAACAAAGTAAAAATGTGAAATATCAAGGAGGAAAATCGACATGGCAATACAGGCAGCAGATCGCACAGCTCAGTATGCGGAGCTTGATAAGGTAATAGAAAAGTGGAAAGGCGAAGCAGGCGGAGTTCTTCCTATAATGCAGCACGCACAGGAAATCTTCGGCTGTGTTGACGAAGATGTTCAGAACTACATTTCCGAAAAGACAGGCGTTCCCGTAACAACGATATACGGCATAGCTACCTTCTATTCACTTTTCACATTAAAGCCCAAGGGCAAGTACACGATCGGCGTATGCTTGGGTACTGCATGCTATGTTAAGGGTTCACAGCTCGTCATTGACGAACTTTCAAAACAGCTCAACCTTGAAGTTGGCGGCACAAGTGAAGACGGTCTCTTCACACTCGACGCAACACGCTGCATCGGCTGCTGCGGTCTTGCTCCGGCTTTGATGGTAAATGACGAGGTTTACGGTCGTCTTACTCCTGCTGATGTCCCCGGCATCATTGAAAAGTACACCCAGCTTGGTTGATTTTTTGGTAATAAACTATGAAACTGTCGCAAATAGCTGAAATCTTAAACGCGAATATACTCTGCGGAACGGACTGTCTTGAAAAGTCTGTCGGTTCGGCTGTTGCGA
>JAFSFN010000032.1 GCA_017435185.1 Clostridia bacterium
ATTCACTGAGTATCGAGCTGAGCCACATGGGCATTGCATCGGATATTTTTATTTCCATAATGCAAAAGGACTCATCAACTATGTAGTTGCCGTGTGAGCCCAATCTCAAGTCGATATCATCAGTCCGCCATTTCAAATTGCTGTCTATCGTTACCCTGAGCTCAGGGTCGTCTTTTCCGAACATTGCTATTCTGTCATAAAACAGCGCAACTTTGGGCTTTGCACCGTAAAAATCCAAAAAATAGTTTATTTCTGCGGCTATCTGCGAATTTTCGTCATGTTTTCGTTCCACCAGAAACTCAACAGCTTCGTTATATGTCATAGCTATTCGTCTTTTGTGGACAACGCCGTTAACTTTCTTTTTAATTTCTACAAACACCCTGCTGTCACTTTCAGGCACATTATAGCTTCTGAGCCTGAGTTTTTCTTTATATGCAGGTTTTTCGATAGAACTTCTGATTATTCTGAAATCATCGGTGTCAAAATATATATTGCAGATCGTTGTTTTACCGTAGTCGTCGATTTTCATGTGTTGCTCAAGTAAAGGCATCAGCTTGTCATACTGCTGCCTTGTGAGCTTATACTTTTTCTCGACTCTCTTAAATACATTTTTATAACCGGCCATGCTACGATTATAAATGTCCTTTCTTAAATTATTCTGAAAATTTCGCCTGTTTTTACACATAACACGAATTATCTCTTTTTTATAACACTTTATCAACACCGATAAAGTACTTAAAAATCATATTCCGAAATTTTTTCGCCTACTCTACCTAATTAATCTTTGTTCAGAGTATTTTAAGAAAAGCAATGTACAATAAAATAGAGTTTTATTATAATGTAATAGATATATCATTTGAGGTATGAGCAATATGCGGATATTGATTGTTGAGGACGAGCTCCGTCTTGCGGAAGCACTTGCGCATTTAATCGAAGAACAAAAATATATGGTCGATACAGTTTATGACGGTGAGGACGGCCTATTATACGGTCTTTCAGGACAATATGATGTTATCGTGCTCGATGTCATGCTTCCCAAGCGAAACGGATATGAAGTTGTCAAAGCACTTCGCTCCGCAAAAATACAGACTCCGATACTCATGTTGACAGCAAAAGATGATCTGCAAAGTAAAATAACAGGTCTTGACTGCGGTGCTGACGATTATATGATAAAGCCTTTTTCTCCCGAAGAACTTACCGCTCGTATAAGAGCACTCTCCCGCCGTCAGGGAAATGTTATTTTGGACGAGCTTTCTTTCGGTGATCTTGTGTTGAATCTCTCAACATATGATCTCTCGTGCAACAACAAATCCGTTCGTCTCGGCTATAAAGAATATAAAGTTTTGAAGATACTCATCTCCAACTCTCGAGCAGTTACTTCAAAGGAAGATCTTATAAGCAAAGTATGGGGAGTTGATTCAAATGCCGACGATAATAACGTAGAAGCATATATCTCCCTTCTTCGCAAAAAAATATATTTTCTCAATTCCGCTGTAACAATTGGCACCATCAGAAAAGTCGGTTACAGATTGGAGATTAACTCATGATCAAAAAGCTGAGAAACAGATTCATATTTATAAATATGCTGTTGCTTTCCGTTGTACTTCTGACGGTATTTGTAGTTATGCTTTTTTCCAACAAAAATATGTTCATAAAAGAAAGCCATGACGAGATGATAAAAGCCATAGAGTCTGTTGCCGCTTCCGAAGGCAGGCCAACATCTCCATCGATTCAAAAGCCGTCGGGAACTTCAAGACCGCAAAAGCCCACATCCTCTCCAAAATCAAGCGTAATGCCCGGCGCAAGCATATCTCCCGATTCAAGTGTTACCCCGAAAGCCACCACAACACCCAAGCCAACTGCAAAGCCTATTGACAGATATGGCGCAGGAAAGCCACCCGAAGAACAAAGGCGTTCTTCAATAGCTGTATTTACAGTTGTACAAGCGCCTTCTGACGGCAGTGTGGTTTCAATCAATATAGGTTCTGTCAGCCTTTCGGCTGAACAATTGCAGACAGCTATAAAAACAGCTTTTGCAGATACAGACGGCAAGGGCTCCATATACAGCCTTTCACTCAGATATATGAAGCGTTCAACTTCCATAGGAATTATATATGCTTTTGCCGATATATCCAACGAATTGACATCACTGCAAAACCAGGCTGCAACAATGCTTTTCACGGGTCTCGGCGGTCTGCTTGCATTCTTCCTCATCACACTCTTTTTATCAAATTTAGCAATGAAGCCGACAGTCGAAGCATGGAATCAGCAAAAACAGTTTATTGCCGATGCTTCACATGAACTTCGCACTCCGTTGACCGTAATACTGGCTAATGCAAGCATTCTGTCTTCCTCGGTCGAAGCCAACAACTCATCTGACCAGAAAAAATGGGTAGACAGCACATATACGGAAGCGTTGCGCATGAAACAACTGATAGATGATATGCTCTTTCTTGCCAGATCTGATGCCGAACAGAGCACAGTTGAAAAAGAAGAAGTTAATTTTTCCGATCTTGTTTGGAGTTGTACACTTCCTTTTGAGTCAATAGCAGTTGAAAAAGGCGTAACGATAGATTCAGACATACAGTCAGAGCTTTTCATAAAAGCAAATGAGCTTCAGATAAAACAGCTTATAACCATACTTATGGACAATGCCTGTAAATATGTCAATGAAAACGGTTCGGTAACAGTATCATTAAAAAAAGAACAGGATAAAGCCGTTTTTGCTGTAAGCAACACAGGAAGCGTGATCCCTCAAAACGACCTTCCTCACATTTTTGAACGATTCTATCGCGCTGACAAGGTACGCACATATAAAGGCGGTCATGGTCTTGGGCTTTCTATAGCTGACCGCATCATCAAAAAACACAAGGGCAAGATAACCGTCAAATCCTCAGAAAACAGCAACTGCACTGCTTTTACTGTATTTTTACCCCTTGCAAACAACCGAACAAAGCGTAAAAAGGCTTAAAAAGCAAAGCAGCGGAGAACTCACCGCTGCTTTGTTGTTTATTGAATTTTTCAGTCCGCATCTTTTGACGAACATCTGCGGAACAACAAAGATATTCCCCATATTCCCGCAAGACCGACGACCGTATAAATAATACGGGAAATCACAGCGTCCATGCCGCCGAAAATAGAAGCCACAAGATCAAACTGGAATATTCCGATAAGCCCCCAGTTAAGTGCTCCGATTATCATCAGCACAAGTGCAAGTTTATCCATGTTTTCAACTCCCTATAATTTTTTGTTTATGGATATAGCTTTACACTTTTTTATTCCGCTTATTCATCTTTTTCAAAGTTTTTTCAACATTAAAGCAGTACACACACAAGTGAATTGCAGCCGTCATTTACCATGCGTTCGACCGTATTCTGGAGCTTTTGCTGTACTTCCGTGGGCAATCCGTTCATTACCTTGCTCGTCATGCCTTCACGCACCAAATCAAATAACGGTTTGCCGAAAATATTGGTTTCCCAAATTTTGGTAGGTTCTTTATCAAAAGTTTCACTCAAATAACTCATAAACTCCTCGGACTGTTCAAGCGTGCCTACCAACGGAGATATTTCTGACTCGAGATCTACTCTGATTATGTGCAGTCCGCTTGCTCTTGCTCTGAGTTTAACACCGAATCTTGCTCCCTGTCTGACAATTTCGGGTTCATCAAGCTGCATTTCATCCATCTGCGGAGATACTACACCGTATCCCGTACTTCTTGCGCACTCGAGCGCCGATGCGATATAGTCATATTCACGCTTTGCGGCCACAAACTCTTTGAGATTCTTCATGAGCTGGAAGTCATCTTTTATATCACAGCCGCATTCTTCACCGAGTATAGAATAGAAAAGCTCACTTGTAGGCAAAAGTTTAATTGATATATTACCGCTTCCGAGCTCCACGGTCTTTATTGCCGCACCTTCAAAGCCTTCTATATCGTTGAGCACTTCAAACAGACAACGATAATCCTTCATAGCATTAAGATTCGGTACAGCATCAAGCACTGTGTTCATAACTTTATTATACAGCCAGTGTTCTTTGCTCAGTGCACGCATCCACTGCGGCACATCTATCTGCACCATTCTGACAGGGAACTCAAGCAATACATCTTCAAGCATTTCCTGTATTTCGTTAGAATTCATATTAAGTATATCTACCGTCTTTACCGATATACCGTATTTTTCAGAAAGCTGCTTTGCCGTCAGCATTGCTTCTTCGCTATTTGGATTTTTGCTGTTAACAAGCGTAATAAACGGCTTCCCTTGCGAAATAAGTTCCCTTATTACCCTATCCTCTGCCTCTATATACTTTTCACGGTCTATATCCACGATACTTCCGTCAGTAGTTATAACTATACCTATCGTTGAATGTTCGGTTATAACTCTGCGTGTGCCTATTTCGGCAGCTTCGGTGAACGGTATATCATAATCATACCAGGGCGTTCTGACCATTCTCGGCTCACCGTCTTCCATATGACCGCTTGCACCGTCTATCATATATCCTACGCAGTCCACCATTCTGACA
>JAFSFN010000033.1 GCA_017435185.1 Clostridia bacterium
AAGGCATCACTTAATGTCTCTGAATTCTTCAAGAAGGTGGGCGACTTCTTTGCGTCGATAGCAAACTTCTTTGTTGAACTCTTTGGCGGAAGATAAAGACTGTAAAATCAAACCTACTCAAAAACGAGACAAAACAGCGTCTGCATTTGCAGATGCTGTTTTTAATTCTTAAAGAAGCATTAAATTATACATTATATATATTGACAAGTCGTTCTGTTTGAAATAGCATAAACACGAAAAATGCAGTTTGTTGACGAAAGGCTTGTTGTGATGAAGAAAATTTTTTTGGCGCTCGTTTCGATTTTTGTTTTGTTGGCTTTGTGCGGCTGTACAACGGCTTTCATAAATGCACCGGATCGTGATTTAAACAAGAATATGATAGTTATTGCGTCTAAGATGCCCCATACATCTGAGGCGCCTACTGCTGTGCCGACGGCAGCGCAGACTTTTTTTGTTGCAACAGCAACGCCGTTGCCTACGATAGCTTTACAAGCAACCGATGCGTTAAAAACACAAGAGATAAAAACAGATGCGCCGAAAACCGCAATACCCACGCAGACGCCTTATGTAAATGACGGCACTGTAAAATATGTTGCACTTACTTTTGATGACGGTCCGAGTTCAAGGGCAACAGGCCGAATCCTTGATGTGCTTGATGCGTATGATTCAAAGGCTACATTCTTTGTTGTGGGCAAATCGAATCCGCCCAACGATGATTCCGAAGCATTGAAGAAAACCAGATGGGACCTTATGAACAGAGCTGTGAGACTTGGCTGTGAGATTGGTAATCACACGATGGAACACAAGCATTTGCCGGATTTGAGCGTTGACGAAATGACATATCAGGTAGAGGGTGTCGTGGACATAGTCAAACAGGCAACCGGTACTTCGTGTAATTTGGTGCGTCCGCCTTACGGCGACAAGAGCCAGCTTGTATATGACACGGTTAAATATCCGCTCATTCTTTGGAGCATTGATACGCTTGATTGGAAAACTCGCAATGCCGAAAGCACTTATAAAGAAGTGATGGACAAGGTTCGAGACGGTGATATCGTGCTGATGCATGATATTTATGCTACTACAGCCGATGCAGTCGAGATGATAGTGCCCGAGCTGATAAACAGGGGATTTAAGCTCGTGACGGTCAGCGAATTGTTCCGAATAAAAGGAATAGAACTCGAGGCAGGAAAATTCAATCGCAAAGCATATTGAGTATGTGATAAAATGCATTATAAATGTACGGAGGAAAACAAAATGACTAAGTATGGTTTTATCGGCCTTGGAAATATGGCGTCTGCAATAATCGACGGTATGAAAAACAGCGGTCAGTATGATATGAGAAATGTATATGGCTATGATACGGTCTCTTCAAAGGCTAATGAGTGCGGCGTGTGCGCTTGTGATTCCATAGCGCAGCTTTGCAAGACGGTCGATATAGTTGTTTTGGCTGTTAAGCCGCAGATTCTTCCCAAAGTGCTTCCCGAAGTGAAAGAAAATGCGCTGCAAGCACTTATTGTTTCTATAGCCGCAGGAAAAACAATTGACTATCTGGCACAGGCGCTTTATGAAAATGCACCCATAGTGCGTGTAATGCCGAACATAAATGCAAGAGTTGGTGCGTCAACGGTTGCTTTTTGTGCAAATGCTTCTGTTGCCGATGAACAGAAAAAACTCGTTGAGACTATGCTTTGCACGATAGGCACCGTTACTGAACTTCCCGAAAGCATGTTCTCGGTGTTTACGGCTATAGCAGGATCTTCTCCCGCATTTACATACATTTACATAGATGCGCTTGCACGTGCGGCGGTTCAGGCAGGAATGCCCAAGGCTCAGGCACTTCAGATAGCGGCAAGTTCTGTCTTCGGAAGCGCAAAGCTGGTCATGGAGTCGGGAGAACACCCTTATGCACTGGCGGACAGTGTGTGTTCACCTTCAGGAACTACTATTGACGGTGTGCTCACCTTGCAGGAAAATGCCTTTGAAAGCACAGTTCATAAGGCAATAAAAGCGGTCATAGAAAAAGATAAGAGACTGTAAGTCAATATATAAACGACAATATTATCGAAAAATTCACAAATGCTATTGCGAAGACATACAAGTTATAGTATAATCCAAAATATACTACTACAATATATGTTTATGGTGATAGCTATGGATAAGAATCGTACTGTTGTTCGTGTTGCAGGTCAGGAGTTCAAACTTGCAGGTTTTGAGAGTGAAGAATATATGCAGCAGTTGGCGGCATATGTCAACAAAAAAGTTGAGGAGATAGCCAAAATGTATCCGTCACTCAGCACGAGTAACTGCGTTATATTGGCATCACTAAATATGGCTGACGAACTCAATAAGGCTAAAGAAGATTACGAGGCGCTCGATCTTCGAATAAATCAGCTCAGGGATATGCCCAGAAGTACAGCTTCTGTTCCCGTGAAGCGTCCTTTTGAGACAAAACAGCCTGAAAAGGTAAAGTAAAAAACAGTTTAGATACAATATGGCTTGAGGTAGTATTCTATCTCAAGCCATTTCAATAATATAAGATAAGGAGCGTTTTTTGCTTGGAACTGCTTTTGCCGGCAGGAAATTTTGAAAGTGTAAAGGCCGCAGTACAAAATGGTGCAGATGCGGTCTATTTCGGCGGTCAAAAGTTTAATGCACGCAGAAATGCATCAAATTTTGATGACGGACTCTTGGAAGATGCCGTCAACTATTGCAGACTGCGCAATGTTAAGACGCATATAACCTTAAATACTCTGCTCTTTGACAAAGAACTTAATGATGCGTTTGCTTTTGCAAAAAAACTGTATGAAATAGGCGCAGATGCTGTCATAGTTCAGGATATCGGACTTATTCGCATACTTCGTGATAAATTGCCCGAATTGACCATACACGCAAGCACACAGCTTGGTGTGCACAATATCGAGGGTGCGGCGCTTATGCGCGAAATGGGAGTCAAGCGGGTTGTGCTTGCGAGGGAAATGCGTCTTTGTGAAATAAAGAAAATACACGAAAATGTCGATATCGAGCTTGAGGCGTTTGCGCATGGTGCAATGTGCGTGTCTTTTTCTGGACAATGTCTTTTTTCGTCAATGGTCGGTGCAAGAAGCGGTAACAGAGGCAAATGTGCCCAGCCATGCAGGAAATGCATAGAGGCAGATGCAAAGGGCAACAAAGAGATAAAAGCATATGATCTCAGCCTGGCTGATATGTGCATGATAGAGCATCTTGATAAAATGAAAGAGGCAGGCATATCATGCATAAAAATAGAAGGACGAATGAAACGCAGTGAATATGTTGCGGCAGCCGCAAGAGCATACAGGGCGGCAATCGACGGTGCGGACACAACGCTGATTGCGGCGCACAAAAGAACTTTGGAAACTGTGTTTGAAAGAGGCGGTTTCAGTACTGCGAACTATTTTGAAAATGACAGAAAAACAGGCTGTATTGCAACTTCAAATGCGGATGATGCACTGTATAACGAACTGAAAAAGACCTACGAAAGCGATAAACGATTGATTAATGCTTCCTTTGAGCTTGAACTTTATAAATTTGAGTATCCGAGGCTCAAAATGTCACTGCCGCAAAATGCGGTCGAAGTTGAGGCTGTGGGCAGTAATCTCGTGCAAAAGGCCGAAAAGCCTCAAAATGTTGAACGATTAAAGGCACAGATAGGTAAACTGGGAGGTACTGTTTTTGTCTGCAGTGACTGCAGTGTGTGCATGGATGATGATGCTTTTATCAGTGCAGGCGAGCTGAATGAACTCAGGCGCAATGCGTGTAAAATGATGGAAGACAGGCTCCTTGAAAAGAAAAAGTCAGGCATGGGCATGAGTTCGGATTCACTGCCAAAAGTCAGGGCGTTCTCTGCCGACAAAAATATGCTTATACAAGCGATGGTCAGCAATGCAAATCAAGCAAGGCATGCTTTTGAAGCAGGCGCCGATGAAGTCGTTTTGTATCCGCATGACTATGAATCGGCAATTAATGAACAGGAGAAACTTCAGAAATACAGAGATAACAAAAAACTGCTTTTGAATCTGCCGCATGTCGTGCTCTCAAGCGACGATGCGGAGACGATAAAGCGTGTTTTGAAAAGCGGATTGACCGATGGTGCTGTGGCGAATAATATCGGTCAGATCGAATGGATAAAGGAGCAAAAACTCAAACA